>CALFRX010000209.1 GCA_937919295.1 uncultured Peptococcaceae bacterium
CGTGAAGGTTGCGGTTGGTGGCGGCAATGATACGGCAATCGATGGGAATCCCTTGGCGACCGCCGACGGGGCGATAAACTTGCTCGTGAAGATCGTAGAGAAGCCGGGTTTGCAGTGATAGGGGCAGCGCGTCAATTTCATCAAGAAAGAGGGTGCCGCCGCCGGCGACATCGATCATCCCCGGTTTTACCTGTTCCTCGAAACCGCCGTCTAAGCCAAAAAGTTCTTCCGCAAGCTGTTCACCGGACATCGCGGCGCAGTTTAAACTGACAAAAGCGCCGTTTCTGCGGTTGCTGTAGCGGTGGATATACTGGCCCAGCATCACCTTACCGGTGCCGCTTTCCCCATTGATCAGTACCGTGCTGTCGATTTTGGCAATTTTGGAGGCAAGGCTCATTGTCTGCGACATGCCGCTGCTCTTATAAACAAATAGGATATTTTCATCCTGATCCGGGCTTTTTGCGGCACTTTCCCTCTCCCGAAAGGATTCGATGATATAAGCGATTTCGTCGTTTTCCCCGCGCAGGGGAAAGACCGTGACATCTAAAATCCTGCCGGAAGGCGTTTCTTTACGGAACAGCACCATATCGCGGCGATCGGCGCAGATGTTCACGGCCGAGGGCATACCAAAATAAGCGGTTTCTTCTTTGCCGAGGAAATCGCTTTGAGGGGCAATGAAACTGGCCGCCGCTTGGTTCAGATAAATGATGTTCCCCTTAGCATCGCAAACGCAAACACTGTCGGCGGCATGATCCGCAATCCAGCGCAGCGCTTCCAAATCTTTTTTATTTGCCATCTTACCTCTCCGTGAGAGTACAGAACTTTCTGTTTTTAAAATAACCCGCCGTAAAACCTTCCGTCAGCTTGAAAGCGCTGTCGAAGCCGGCGGCGATATCGACGTCCCGGTGAGCGTCGGAACCGACGGTCAGCCGCTGTCCGCCAACGTCTTTGTACATTTCTAAGATCTTTTTCCCCGGTGACGTCTCTGCGCAGCCCTTTCGCAAGGGTGACGTATTGATTTCGATGACGCTGCCATTTTTCACTACACGGTCTAAAATTTCCGCTATCAGCGCGTCTTCCGCCGCGTCACGTTTCAAATAGCGTTTCGGGTAATCGAAATGACCCAAAACGTCAAAGCCGCCCAAGCGGGCTACAGCCAATAGATCTTCGTAATAGCGGCAGTAGATGCGGTCTACCGCATATTGAAAAATACTTTTGCCATCGTTTCCCGTCCAGTGAATGCCCATGGGCAATATCACATAGTGAACGCTGGCGATGACCACATCATAAACGTCGCCTTGCAATACCTTTTCATATTCTTTGGGATAGATGTGAGCCTCCCCCACCTCGATCCCTTTTAAGATTTCTAACTGACCGCCATAGCGCTCCCGCGCCATTTCGATGGCGCGCTTATATTTTTCCGCGTCAAAGGGAATGGAATCGTCATAATGGGGATCAAAATCCACGTGTTCGGTAAAGCAAATTCGTTTTAGCCCTTTTGCCATAGCGCCGCGGCACATTTCATCCATAGACGAAACGGCATCGCCGGAGAACTTAAGGGAATGGATATGGGTATCTGTGGTAAATGCCATGGTCGCTACCTTCTTTCTAATTGGTTTTATTATAAACCCCCTCCTTAAAATAATCAAGTCATTTTTGACTTATATCACAATAACCTCTTCCGACATAATATAATAGTAAAATCTAACGAAAGGAGAGTTCTATGGAACGCTATCCGGACAGTATCTACGATGCCCGCAATGTCAAAATCAAGGTTGTCGGTCCCTTGGCCATGGCCTACGTGCCGATGCAGAAATTCGTCAACCTTTACGATGCCGCCGACGGATTTCAGGTAGGCACGATTTTCAAAGACCTTGATCTCCCTTATTTAGGAGGGATGGCAAGATGAACGACAGAGAACAACTGCTTCGGGAATACGGAGAAACAGCCTTTGCCGCCTTTGACATCATGCTTTTCCTCGACACCCATCCCTTTAACAGCGAGGCGCTTATGGCCCACGCCCATTATTGCCGCGCCGCCGCTGCTTTAAAAAACGAATATGAAATGAAATACGGCCCGCTGACTGCTTGCAGCGGAGCCACCGCCAACAGCTGGGAATGGGTGGAAGGGCCCTGGCCCTGGGAAAAGAAGGAGGGATCAAGGCGTGTGGGTCTATGAAAAGCGATTGCAGTTTCCGATTAATATCAAAAATCCCGATGCCCGGGCCGCTTCGGTGATCATCTCGCAGTTAGGCGGCCCCGACGGCGAACTGGGGGCATCGATGCGTTATCTAAACCAGCGCTATACCATGCCGTATAATTCCGTGAAAGCAGCGTTAACGGATATCGGCAGCGAGGAACTGAACCATTTGGAAATGGTCGGCACTCTTGTGCATCAGCTGACGCGGAATCTTACCATTGAAGAGATCAAGGAAGCCGGTTACGACAAATATTTCGTCGATCATACCGTCGGCGTCTACCCCACCGCGGCATCAGGCTATCCTTTCAGCGCTTCGGAATTTGCCGTGAAAGGCGATCCCATCACCGACCTTCACGAAGACATGGCGGCGGAACAGAAAGCCCGCACCACTTACGACAATATTTTGCGTCTTGTCGACGATCCCGATGTCAAAGAGGTTATCCGTTTTTTGAGAGCCAGGGAAGTCGTCCATTACCAACGTTTCGGCGAAAGCCTCCAAATCGTCATCGACAATCTGAACCAGAAGAATTTTTATGCCTTCAACCCCTCCTTCCGTTAAACAGTCAATAAAGTGCCCGTCGACGGTAAAGTCAACGGGCACTCTTTTTTATGGATCAGGGGTGAAGGCGCGTGTGTCTCCCCAAGCAAACCTCCATTCAGTTAGCACAGCAATGAAACGCAGAGAACCGCGGCAAATCCCGCCGTCACCACGCTTCCACAGAGAATCAGCGCGCGACGCAGACGCGCCGTTCATAATTTCCCGCCTGATACACCCAAGCAAGGGCTTCTTTGGCGTAACTGACGATTTGGCTGAAGTCGCTGCTGTAACCCGCAATCAGGTTCGTATCGTCTGCCACGGCGATACCTCAATGGGCGGCGTAACGTATCATGATCGCCACACCTCAGATAGCTTATTTCATCAGAAAATGTTCTTCGGCAATGGCGGTGCCGGGAGGCACTACGATAAAGTTGTCGTCGAATTCCAAGCGCATCATCTTTTTCAATACCCCGCAGGGGCCGGGGTGTTTGGTGATACTCACCTCCACAAGGTTGGCCAGGGGTTGGATCTTCTTCTCCGCTTCGGCCAGGCAATAGCAGCCCGTATCCACAAAAGCGAAATGCTGGTAGTTGTCATAGAGCATCTTCATCACCATCTCTGCCCGCTCCCGGCCGTATTTTTCGAGGGTACGTTCGTATTCATTGTTGATGGCGTTCTTTTCCCTCAACCAGCCATCGGTCAGAAAATAGCTGTAGGCAGGCCGTTTTACGGCTTTGAGATCGTCTCTAGAGAGGAGCATGTTAACGCAGTCTTCGCATTTGGGCAGGATTAAGGTGGAGCGTTTCGATTTCAGTCCCAGGGTGCCGTTGCCACAGCGGCCCATGGGCAGTATGATCACATCGACATTGTAGATATTGTCGATGGTCTTTTGCAGATAGTCCCGGAGGTTATCGGGAAAAAGGTGCAGCTCCGAAGGAATAAAAAGGGTGGGAATTCTCGTTCCCGCCTCTTTTAGCGCCGCCTCGAT
Source organism: uncultured Peptococcaceae bacterium (assembly GCA_937919295.1). Classification (GTDB taxonomy): domain Bacteria; phylum Bacillota; class Dehalobacteriia; order UBA7702; family UBA7702; genus UBA7702. The sequence continues at coordinate 3,726 of CALFRX010000209.1, forward strand.
TTCATCCTGTAGGATGGTGCAAGCCAACATCAAATAATTTTTCATCCAGTCATCCCCTTTTCAATTATGATAACGCCTGCCAGTAGCTGTTGTCAAGATGTTTGCCGATGACCACAAAAAAGCCGTCACCGCTAAAATCATAGGGGGAACTGCTGATTTTTCCATAGACGTCGTCAAAACGGACATCGCCCTTTTCCGTATGCAGCAAGCCTTTGGCCCGAAAGATCTCGCCACCCTGATCCCCACGGAGACGGTGAAAGAAGTTTTCAAGCCAAGTTTTACTGACCCGCTCTTTCACCACCACGGAACAGGAAGCGAATGCCTCATCACCGTGATGATGATGGTGGTGATGGTGATGGTGATGATCATGGTCGTGGTGATGCTCCCGGTGATGGGCTTTTTCCGCGGCAGCGGCGGAGGGAGATAGGGTCTCACACTGTTCCGCCGCGGTTAGCACCGCAAGACTGTTCAGCGTTGACCATTCTTCGGCAAAAATAGGGGCGTACGGATTCAAGGCGCGGATCGCGGCCATGACCTCATCGATGGATGCCCCCGCTTCCATTTCCTGAACGTGGGAGAGAACCACAGTTTTGGCGTCAACAATCTGCTTTTGGAAGAATTCGCCACCGACTTCCATAAAGATCGGCAGCATGGTAGCGTCCACCACGGTGATGATCGCGTTGATTTGAAGGGGCGTCTTTTCCCCCGCCAAAGCGCAGGCCTGGCAAAGATCGGGGAGCTTCGCCAAGCCCGTGGGCTCAATGACAATGCGGTCGGGGTGAACCGTATCCATGAGCGCCGTGATGCCGTCGATGAAATTGCCCTGTAACGTACAGCAAATACAGCCGTTGGCGATTTCTTTGATGGTGATACCGTAACCGGCAAGCAGCGTGCCGTCGAGGGGAATCTCCCCGAATTCATTTTCCAGCAAGGCGATCTTCTCCCCGAAATACGCTTCTTTTAACAGCTTATTCAAAAATGTCGTCTTCCCCGCACCCAAAAAGCCGGCGATCAGATCGATTTTTACGGGTTTACTCATCACGACGCACCCCTTTAAACGATTATCGGGGGAAGGCGTTTTATGAACCTCCCCCCTAAATTTTTATTTAACGACTGGTAGCAGCTTCAATCATGGCCTGGATATTTTCAATCTTGGCATTGGCGGGAATATCGCAGCCCTGAGCTAAAATGACGCCTTTTGGCCCCAGTTCATCGATAATGCGGTAGCAGTAATCTTTAACTTCACCGGGGGTACCCAACGAGAGCAAGGCCGGGGGTACGTCGCCCATCACCGCCATATGACCATCCAATATTTTTTTGGCCCGGAACATATCCGTGGTGCTGTCCGGGGAAAAGACACAGCCCTTGGGCATATCGAGGAAGCGTTCCACATCCCGATCCCAGCAGGAATCGAGATGGAACACGGGGATAACCCCTTCTGCCAAAGCAGTTTCCGCCAAAGCTTTATAATAGGGAAAAACCAGGGTTTCCCAGAATTTGGGGCCGACGAATTCGCTGGCGGTACGCCAGGCGCCGAGCCAAATGGCAATCGGTTTGTAACCTTTGAAGGTATCGCGCAAATTCTGTTGCAGTTCCGGCAACGCCACAGCGCAAGCTTCTTTCACGAGATCCAAATGCTTGTAGAGATCCCGGGAAAACTTCACCATGGTACGGCCACCACAGAAATATTCAAAGGGAACGGTAAAGATCAAAGGACTAAAAGGAACCATCCCGGCAGCTGAAACATTTTCTATCATTTTACCGAAACTCTGGTAAAATGAGACCAGTTTTTCGGGGAGATTGTCAAGGCGTTCCACCAAATAACGGTTATACCAATTATAAAAACCATTGTCGATGATGTCCTTGTAATCCTCCACCTGCATCAGTTCTTTTTCATCCACTTGCCAAAGTTCATCGGCAGGCAATTCGATACCGGGATGTTTTACTTTCGACAGCCATAGAGCAGAAAGCAAATAGGAGGAAAATCCGGCGTGCTGCACACCGTCGGGCAAACCGATTTCTTCATAAGTTTTAATCATACAATCGGTAGCGTACATGGGGTCCGTCATCATCGGCGCCAAGGAGCCGCCGGCATGAAGCATATGAGCGGAGAGACCTCCCAAAACCACAGGTACGCGGTCAATCTCCTCAAAATGAACGGCTCCTAAAATCCGTTTCAAGGCAGCATCATATCTTTCTTGGTTGGTCATTTAATTCACCCCCAATAATTCTTTGGCGACTTCAATCCCATCCTGGGCGTCGCGAGCCAAAGCGTCGGCGCCCACATGAGTTACGGTACTTTCATTGCAGGGGCCGCCGCCGATGATCACCTTCGCGTTAGAGCCGGCTGCCCTGATCGCCGCCACGGTCTGCTTCATGTGATCAAAGTTCGTCGTTAACAGGCAGGAGATGCCGACAAGCTCCGGTTTTTCCGTCTTTACTGTTTCCACAAACTTTTCGATGGAAACATCGGTGCCGAGGTCGATCACTTTAAAACCGTTACAGCTCATGATCGCGGAAACGATGTTTTTACCGATATCGTGGATATCGCCTTTCACCGTGCCCAATACCATTGTACCATAAGATTCCGCGCCTGCAATATTGGAAATACCTCCGGCAGCTGCAATGGCTTCCTTAAAGATTTCCGAAGCCATGATCAGTTCCGAAAGATAATATTCCTTTTCTTCAAAGTGCTTTCCCACCACGTCCATGCCGGCTTGTAAATCCCCTAAAATTTCTATGGTTTCTTTCCCCGCCGCTTTCATTTCCTTGATTTGCTCCATGACAACATCGTCGTCGAGATCCCCAAAGGCTTTGATCAGTTTTTCGTTCATCGTTTTATCCTCCTTATCACGTACTTTAATTCATATGTACCTGTACGTACCTGTTGGATTCATTATAACACGTTCTTGCCAAATGTCAAATATTTTTCTATCGATTTTTTCGATCTTTTTCAATTAAAAAATCCGCGTTAGAAACGCGGGTTTTTTACTAATTTTATTATCTTTTCAAATAGCCTAAAAGATCTTTTTGTTGTTTGCTTCCTCCTTCGCCGTGGTGGCGGCAAAGTTAATGTAGGCGGGGAGCGCGTAAAACCGGGTAAAGGAAACAACGCTGCCGTCTTCGCTGTTGATGACGTCTTCCTCCAGCAGCACCAAAGGCGTGCCGGCCTTGCATTGCAGCCATTTGGCCTGTTCCTCCCCTGCACGATCGATGTTTAAGGTCATCTTTTTTTCGATGGAAAAGGCCAGCTTCTTTTCGACACTTGCCAAATGGTTGGCGAATTTCAACCGCTCTTCCACCACGGGCATATTGGGAATATAAGTGAAGTAGATATATTCCAGCGCCATCGGGCCGTTCACACAGCATAACAAACGTTTGGCTTCCACGGTTTTGTCGCCTGCCCCCTGCTTCAAACGAAGGATCGTATCGAGCTCCCCTTTTTTCACCTGCACGGAGATGAGTTTCACTTCCTCAATGGGAGCGCCGAGATCATCATATTTATTGAAACGGAACTGGAACAAATTGGTTTCCGGCGTACAAACGAAGTTGCCCTTTCCGGGTACGGAGTAAATGTAACCCTCGCTGGAAAGCAAAGAAAGGCTTTTTCTTATCGTCATGCGGCTGGCGTTGTATTCTTTCATCAATACCGCTTCGGAATCAAGCATATCGCCGGGCCTATATTCGCCCCTATGAATGCGATTTTTCAACGACTTCACAATGGTTAAATACAGTACTTCACTCATTTTCGATCCCTTCCGGCGCTTTTTTTCTC
>CALFRX010000210.1 GCA_937919295.1 uncultured Peptococcaceae bacterium
GGTGGCGACGGTATGGTACATGGGATCAATATAATCGGGCCCCACTTTAAAAGGCTGTACCACATAATTCAGTTTGCGAAATGCCGCCATCAGACCCATGGTAACCGTGGTTTTGCCGCCGCCGCTATGAACTGCCGCCACGACAAAGGCTGTTTTTGTCATAAGAAAACCTCATCTTCTTTTCTGATCACCGCGAATATCTCTTCAAACGTGGGGTAAACAGCGCCGGTTTCCGCTGGAGCGTTGATCAAAAACAACGGAATGTTTAAAGCTTTGGCGGCGGCGATTTTTTCCTTAATGCCCCCGGTGATGCCGCTATCCTTCGCCACAATACAGGCAGCGTTTATTTCCTTGGCCAAGGCGAAATTGAGTGCGGCGGAGGCCACACCCTTCATGGCGAAGATGTGGCCGGCGTCGATGTTTAGGGCTTCCAGCTCCGATAGAACTTGACTGGAAGAAAGCACTCTAAGGTAACAACGTTCTGCAAAACCCATCACGTATTTTTGAAAGACCCCCACTGTTTTGCTGCCGGTGGTTAGCAGCACATTGCCGGAAATTTCATTCAAGGCCTCTGCCGCCGACTGTGTATCTTTGAAGCGGCGGCAATTCACCTTTGCGTCCACGTAACCTTCTCTCAGAAAACGCAAGTAAGGCACGCCAACACTTTGAGCCGCCGCCCGCGCCGCAAAGGAGACTTCCACGGCAAAAGGATGACTCATATCCACCAAGAAGTCACATCGTTCTTCTTGCAATAAAGCGGTAAAGCCCTCCTGATTTAAAGAACCGGTATAAACCTTGATCCCGTCGCGTTTTGGGATACAGTCGGCGCCGAGGCTGCTGACCGTCGTCGCCACCGCGGCGATATCCTGAGGCAGCTGTGATAAAAAAGCGGAGCTGTCGCCGGTACCAGCAATCAGCAATATCTTCTTCATGCTTTTTCAGCCCCTTTTTTCAGATACCCCCTGGGGGTAACCATCAACCCGTTTTCCGCGAAAGTTTTGCTGTTGCCGATGAATACCGTGGAAAACATATCCACCGCGGAAATGTCCATCTTTTCTAAGGTGGTCACCAACGCCACTTCTCCTGGTCTGCCGATGTTTTTTACAATGCCCACCGGGGTATCCGGCTTTTTCCATTCCAGACAAATCTGCCGGGCTTTTTCCAGACCATCGGGGCGCCCCTTGCTTCTGGGGTTATATAAAACGATGCTGAAATCGGCCTCGGCAGCGAGGCGCAGCCGTTTTTCGATCAATTCCCAGTCGGTGAGACGGTTGCTCAAACTGATCACGGCAAAATCATGCATCAGCGGCGCTCCTAAAAGCGCGGCGCCGGAAGCGGCCGCCGTGACGCCGGGGATCGTGACGATTTTCAGATCAAGATCTCGGGAAAGTTCTAAAATTAGACCGGCCATGCCGTAGATACCGGCGTCGCCGCTGCTGATCATGGCCACGGTTTTCCCGGTCAGCGCTTGGGCGAGCGCCGCTTCGCAGCGTTTTACCTCACCGGTCATGCCATTGCCCAAATATTCTTTATCAGGGAAATAAGGCCGCACCAAATCAAGATATGCATTGTAACCGGCGATCACGTCCACCGCCGCCAACACTTCCCTGGCCTTGATGGTCATCTGCTCAAAAGAGCCGGGGCCAATGCCGACCACATAAAATTCATTCATGGTTTTTCTCCGTACGATTCCAGGTCAAAGTGACCTCTTTCTTCGCTAAACTTAGGGTAATACCGTCATAGACGGTTTTGCCGATCAGGGTCTCCCCTTTTGCCGCCCGCTTTGCCGCGGCTTCCGCCACGCTTTTCACACCGGTGACCCTTTCCACAAAGGCGGAACCGCTTTCCACGGCAACGGTGCCAAGCTCCTGGCCGGTAAAGGTATAAAAAGGGATTTCCCTTTCGGCGGCAAGGGTCAAAAGACAGGGTTCCTCTTTTTTCAGATCAATGGAACAAAGGGCTTTCAAAGAAAGTTCGCTATAGCCGCTTTGTTTTAGAAAATCCGCAACAGCACGGCGCAGCTTCGCCGGATCCGTCTGCTTTTTACAGCCGCAGCCCAAATAGAGGCAGCGGGGTCTGAGGTAAAGGGTGTGTTCCCCCCGGGGTGTCTCTTCTTTTACCGCGTCGCTGATCACCACAAGGTTTTCCGAGCTTTTCCCCCGGTAAAGGTTTACTCCCGGGGGCAGCTCGCCCGCGATGGGAAAATCGCTGTAAATGGCGACCTTTTTACCGTTGACCAGCGCGCCGCTGATATACTTTAAAGCGTCAAGGTTTTCTATGGCGCAGTCGTTGGCCTTGGCAAAAAGGTCAAAAGCCGGCATTTTGTTGATATCGGTAGCGGTGGTAATCACCGGGGCAGCGCCGGTCAGGGCGGCGATTCTCTCCGTCAAGGCGTTGGCGCCGCCGAGATGACCGCTTAAAAGGCTGATGGCGTATTGTCCCTTTTCATCCATGACCACCACGGCGGGGTCTCGATCCTTTGCCTGTAACAGAGGAGCGAAGGCGCGCACCGCGATACCGCAGGCCATGACCATAATAAAAGCGTCGTATTGATCGTAAACCTTTTTAATCAGGTCCTTTAAGGAGCCGTCGAAAACCGTAGCCATGGCCGCGCCACCGAAGGGATGTTTCAGATAACAGTCAACATCAAGGCGGTTCGCCAAAGAGCTGGCCAGGACAGCGCCGTTTTTGGTCAAAGCGCAGAGGGCGATTTTCATGACGGTACCCCCGTAATGATTGTAATCGGGTTAAGGCCCTGCATCAGATGTTTTGTTCCCGCCTTTTTGCTCCGGGCCACGCTAAGCTGTACGATTTCCGTTTCATAGCCGTAAGCGGCCAAGGCGGCAAGGGCCTCGCCGACAGACTCCGCCGTAATCGCCGTCACCACAATTCTCTTGCTGCGACCGGCGACAGCGGCAACGATCTTTTCCATTTGCCCCCC
>CALFRX010000211.1 GCA_937919295.1 uncultured Peptococcaceae bacterium
GATCGGGATGAGGTGCGTTATTTCATGACTCATTTTGCCGAGAGCTTTTCCTTAACCTTGGATGAATTAAACTGATTGGGAATTAAACAGATCAGGGGTTTTGGCTTACCCCTTTTTCCTTTGATTTACAGTTTTTTTAGATTTTTCGTGTTTTGCATTGACTACGTGTTTCCGATATGATAAAATATTCCCATGAAAAGGGAGTAGTTTAAAGCGGTGCTGTCAACATCACGGTAATTCTACCTGGCGGCTCCCACCTTCAACGGTAACAAGACTTTTCGTGATTGTTTGCTAACGGTCATCGAAAGGTCTATTTTTTATTTTGAAAGCAAAGAACGAGGTACACAGATGGCGGAGTTTTATGAATATCCCAAGGAGCAGGTTTTTTCCCTGATGAAAAGCGATGAAAAGGGTTTAAGCCCAAAAGAAGCCCAGGATCGCCTTGCTCAGTACGGCCCGAACCAATTGGCGGAAAGCAAAAAGAAAAGTGTTGCCCGCATCTTTTTGGAGCAATTTGCTGACTTACTGGTGGTTATTCTGATCGCCGCGGCGGTCATTTCCATGGTCTCCGGTAATACCGAAAGTACCCTGGTTATTTTCGCCGTATTGATTCTTAACGCTGTTTTAGGGACTGTGCAAACGGTGAAAGCGGAAAAGTCACTGGCGGCTTTAAAGGCCATGGCGGCGCCGAAAACCAAAGTGCTGAGATCCGGTATCGTATTGGAAATTCCCTCCGCTGAGGTGGTACCTGGCGACATCATGATCTTGGAGGCCGGCGACCTCGTTGCCGCCGACGGGCGTATCGTTGAAAATTACGTCTTAAAGATTGATGAAAGTTCCCTGACCGGGGAAAGCGTCGCCGTCGAGAAGACGTCCAAGGCCATTGAGGGCGACCATATCGCTTTGGGCGACCGCCGTAATATGGTATATTCCGGTTCCCTCACGACTTACGGCAGGGCCCATGTTTTGGTCACGGCTACCGGCATGTCGACGGAATTGGGTAAAATCGCCCTTTTGATGAACGAAACAAAACAGCGCAAAACGCCACTTCAAGTTAGCCTTGACCGCTTTTCCGGCAAACTGGCCATTGCGGTAATCGGCGTCTGTATTCTCGTATTCCTGCTTTCCATATTCCGCAGCCACATGAGTGTCCTCGATTCATTGATGTTTGCCGTGGCTTTGGCGGTGGCGGCGATTCCCGAGGCCCTCGGTTCCATTGTCACCATCGTGCTGGCCATCGGCACCCAAAAGATGGCGAAGCAGAACGCGATCATTAAGGATTTAAAGGCTGTGGAGTCTTTGGGTTGTGTTTCCGCGATCTGTTCCGATAAAACCGGCACCTTGACCCAGAATAAAATGACGGTAACCAGCCTCTACGCCGACGGCTCACTGTTTGATGTCGATGAGATCGACATGGACAATGTCGCCCACTGTTCCTTGGTTCACATCGGCGTATTGGCTTCCGACGCGGTAACCGATGAGGAAACAGGGCGGATCATCGGCGATCCCACCGAAGCTGCTCTGGTGCGGGTTGGAAAAAGCGCGGGGATCAACGAATCGTCGTTTCGCGGTCAATATCCACGTCTCGGCGAAGTAGCTTTTGACTCTGAGCGCAAAATGATGAGCACCCTTCACCTTTGGGGGAATGATGTGCCCACGATGATGACGAAAGGCGCCATTGATTCGCTTCTCGTCCGCTGCGATAATATCCTCACCTCCGACGGCGTCGTGGCCTTAGATGAAGCAACAAAAGAGGGGATTTTGGCGGTGAATGAAAAGCTGTCCCGGGAAGGTTTGCGGGTTTTGGCTTTTGCGCAAAGAGAAATTGACGCTGTTTGCGAACTGTGTACCGCTGATGAAGACCACTTTACTTTTGTGGGCCTTGTGGCCATGATGGATCCGCCCAGGGAAGAATCCATTGCTTCTGTGGCCGATGCCGCCACCGGCGGTATCCGCACCGTGATGATTACCGGCGATCATAAAATCACCGCCGCTGCCATTGCCAGGAGAATCGGGATCCTAAGTGATGGCGATCTCGCTGTGGACGGTGTCGAGCTCGATGGTATGAGTGATCAGGAGCTCGATGAAAAACTGAAGGATATTTCGGTTTACGCCCGTGTTTCCCCGGAACATAAAATACGTATTGTTTCCGCCTGGCAACGGCTGGGCTGTATCGTTTCCATGACCGGCGACGGTGTTAACGACGCCCCGGCGCTGAAAAGGGCGGATATTGGTGTCGCCATGGGCATCACCGGCACGGAAGTCAGTAAGGACGCGTCTTCGATGATTCTCGTTGATGATAACTTTGCCACCATCGTCAAGGCGGTGATCAACGGTCGCGGCATTTACGCCAATATCAAGCACTCCATTCAATTTCTGCTTTCCGGTAATATGGCGGGGATCCTCTGCGTGCTCTTTGCGTCATTGATGGGCTTGCCGGCTCCCTTTGAGCCGGTGCATCTGCTCTTTATCAATCTGTTAACGGATAGCCTGCCTGCCATTGCCATCGGTATGGAACCCGCAAAAAGCGGCCTTTTGCAGCAAAAACCGCGTGATCCGAAAGAGCCGATTCTTGATCGCTGGCTGCTTTCCCGTGTGATCAATCAGGGTAGCCTGATTGCCATCCCCACGATGGCAGCTTTCTATATCGGTTACGAAGTTAGCGTAGCCGCCGGTGCCACCATGGCCTTTGCCGTTTTAACGCTGGCCCGTCTCTTCCACGGCTTCAATTGCCGTAGTCGTGAATCGTTGCTGCGTCTCGGTTTTCGTAGCAATCCCTTTTCCCTGCTGGCCTTTTTTGGCGGCGTATTGCTGTTGTCGGCGGCCTTGTTCATCCCCGGTCTCAACGGCCTGTTTATGATTTCTGGCCTGACCCCTTCCAAGGTGGGTCTTATCGTTCTTTTGGCCTTCGCGCCGACCTTTGTAATCCAAACAGTAAAAATGATAAAAGAACGCTACGCTATATAGAATAGTTATAAAATAAAAGGGGCCATCCCCTAAAACAGCCCCATAAAAAGAGAGTCGGTTTCTGAGAAAAAAAATCAGAACCCGACTCTTTTTTATATGTTTTATATACTACGAGAAAATCTATTTCACAGTGGCAGGCAGCAGGTGCTTTGCCATCTTTTTCTTTACCGGGGAAGGGGGGAGAAAAGCTCTTTTCGGCCAATACTTACGGACTTTGCCGCTGAAAAACCGTAAATTGTTGCCCTGTTGTAAGGGGCGGTGTTTTTTAGTTCACGGTGATGGCGCCGTTGTTCCAGGTGGTGGCATCGCTGCCAAAAACCTTACCGTTTTTATCGACATACGTCCCTTTGCTGGGATAAATCGCGCCGTTAGCAGACTTTGTCCAGGTGCCGGTAAAGGTAGAACCGTCGAGATAATAGGTGACGCCGCTGTTTTTCACGCCGCTGATGAAGGTACCAACGAAAAATTCGCCGTCAGCCTTGATGTAGCGCCCGGCGCCGTTCAGTGCGGCGTTGCTCCAGTTGCCGAAGTAGAGGTCGCCGTTGCTCGTGGTATAGCTACCGTAAGACATGGCGCCGCCGCTGATCTGACCGAAAAAACCACTGATCTGATCGCTGTTGGCAAAAAAGACGTTGCCCTTGACATTGCCGGTGGTGGCCGCGGTGCCGTAGAAATTATTAACATTCCGGGTTAAGAAAGAATCCTGATACGTAATGGACAGGTACTGCTCTTTGCTGCCGGCATGGTGAATGATGGCGTTGAATCTGGCGGCGTCGGCGGTTTCTTTGAGCGGCACGTAAGTAACGCCGTTGATCAGCCGCGGCGCGACGGAAAAGGTCCTTTTGGTACCGTTAACATAGTAGGCGGTTTGACCGATCCAAAATTCCAGATCATTCTTGATATCGTCGGCGACAATCAGCTCGGTCGCTCCAAAATAGGTGAGACGAAAGTCCGCTGCTTCAAAGAAGGTTCGGGCGGCGATCAGGAGAATGCCGCCATCGTCAATGAGGGTCACACCGGTTTTGACCAAAATGCCGTTGCTGTAGAAATCTGTGGTCAGTGATGGCGTCGCTGTTGCGGGATTATAAATCTTTAAATAATTGGCGATCATGGTTGCGCTCTCCGCTCTGGTCGCGCCGGAAAGGGGAGCAAAGCTACCGTCGCCATAGCCGTTGATGATACCCGCTTTCTGGATGGCTTTGACCGCGCTCTTCGCCCATGAGCCGATGCTGTTTTCATCCTTAAACTTCATTTCTTCGTTGGCGGAAGGCAAAGATAGGCCCCGGTAAGTGACAGTATAACGGTAAAGGATCACCGCCATTTCCTGGCGGCTAATGGCGCTTTCGGGGTGGAAAGTGTTGTCGGGATAACCGTCAATGATACCGTTGGCCGCGCCCCAATTGATGTATTGCTTTCCCCAAAAGGAAGTTGGTACGTCGGAAAATCTGCTCTCCGTGGCGTAGACAGACAGATTTTCTTTTGCGTCAAGGGCCAGTATCTTTAAAAATTCCGTACGGGTGATCTCGTTATCAGGGCAAAAAGTCTTGTTGGGATAACCGTTAATCAGACCGAAATCGGCGACATAGTAAACATTGGTTTCACCCCAGTGACCGGCAAGGTCACTAAAATATGTTACGTCGGCCAAAACTGGCCGGCTGAGTAAAAACAGGCAACAGATGATTACTGGCAATAAATAAGCTTTTTTCATGTAAATGTTCTCCGATAAACCGTTTTGTTTGATTATAGCATAAAAAGAAAAGAAGAGAAAGGGGAACCGTGCAAACGGTTCCCCTTCAGTCTATCATCATGCTTATGCGATTCTTTGATTGAGTGAGGCGAAAATGCCGTACCAGTCAAATCCTTGCCGTTGTAAGATTCCTTGTACTTGATTGGCGATGTCTAATGATGTTGTGCCGGTGCCACCGCCGGTGCCACCACCGGTTTCGCCACCGGTACCGCCACCGGTACCGCCGCCGGTTTCGCCGCCGGTTTCGCCGCCGGTTTCGCCGCCGGTACCGCCGCCGGTTTCGCCACCGGTTTCACCACCGGTTTCACCACCGGTTTCACCGCCGGTTCCATTTTCATTCGGTGGCTTCTCTTCCTCTTTTTTCTCTTCTTCCTCGTCATCGTCGTCATCACTGCCGCCAACGTAATCGCTGATCGAATAAGAATAGCCATCGGGGCGCTCAAACTTTTCACCGCTGATGACCCCGGCTTTATAGGCGGCATTTACCACCATTCTCCAAACCACGGTGGGATATTGGCCACCGTAGACATTGGCCATATATTGGGCGCTGCCGTCTTCGCTGACATCGTTGTCATAGCCCATCCAGACCATGCCGACGATTTCAGGGGTATATCCGGCAAACCAGGCGTCTTTCGTGCCGTATTTGCCTTTAAAGGTGGAAGTGTTGGGCAACTGGGTCGTACCGGTTTTGCCGCAGATATAAACACCGCCGATATTGGCTCTCGTGGCCGTGCCGCTGGTAACGACGCCGTGGAGGAGTGTATCCATGGAGTAAGCCGTATTTTCTTCCATGACTTGTTCAAATTCGGCTTCGTGTTCATAAATCGGGGTATCGCCCTCGTCAGCGTATCTGCTTTGAATCCGGGCAACAGTGGTCAAATCGGTTCTATAACCGCCGCTGGCAAAGCAGCTGAAGGCTGTTGCCATATTGAGGGGGGAGACACCATAGGTGAGACCACCCAAAGCGAGCGCCGGGTTATTGTCATCTTCCACCAGGGGAAGGCCAAGTTTCTTGGCAAATTCCCAGCCGGTGGTGGTGCCGATTTCCTGTAGTAAACGTACGGCGCAAGTATTGATGGAGTATTTTACGGCGACGCTCATGGATACTTCGCCACGGTAGGAACCACCGGAATTTTTCGGTTTATATGCGCCGGTAAGAGGCGCGTCAAGAATTGTGTAATTTGGCGAATAACCCTGTTCCAGGGCGGCGCCGTACACGGCGAGAGGTTTGATGGAGGAACCGGGTTGACGCTTCATATCCGTGGCGCGGTTATAGCCGAACCGTGTTTCGTATTCTCTGCCGCCGGCCATCCCGTAAATCTCGCCGGTTTTGGGATTACTGAATATAGCGGCGCTTTCCAATTCCTCGTCGCCATAGCCATTGGGAAAGTTATAGCCGCCCTCCAGATAGATTTCATCGAGTTTATCCTGAACGGTGGCATTCAGTGTTGTGTAGATCTCAAAACCGCCGGTATAGACGGAGCCCGCGGAATAGCCGAGACCCACTAGGATGTCATCGGCTTCTTTTATGGCATAGTCAACGAAATAGGAATACCCTTCGGTATCGTTGTTCACGGTTTGTACGTCAAGCTGGCTGCTGAGATCTTCGGCTTTGGCTGTAGCCGCCTCTTCCTCGGTAATGGCGCCGTATTCCACCATGTTGACAAGAACCTGGTTCCGCAAAGCGGTGGCCTTATTGATATCGTTGGTGGGGGCATAGGCATTGGGCGCCGGTAAAATGCCGATCAGCATGGCGCACTCACCTAAAGTTAGTTCTGAAACTTCTTTATTGAAATAGTATTCCGCGCCGGAGCCGATGCCGTAGATGTTTTGTCCCATAAACGCTTCATTTAGGTAGAAGGTCAGGATCTCCTCTTTCGTATACATGTTTTCCAGCTTCAAGGCGACAATGGCTTCTTTGATTTTTCTGTCGATGGTTTTGTCCCGAGAATTCAACACGGCATTTCTGGCCAGCTGCATGGTCAGCGTGGAAGCGCCTTGAGATTTCCCCCCGGCCTTGAGGTCGGCAAGAGCCGCGCCGAAAATACGGATCACATCGATGCCTTTATGTTTGTAAAAACGCGTATCTTCCGTGGAGATGACGGCAGGGATGATATAAGATTTTTCATATTCGCTGAAAGCAATAATATTGCGGTCTTCTGAACCGCTGACCTCTACGATGAGGTTGCCTTCGCTGTCGTAAACCTCCGATTTGGACGCCTGGGTAATGCCGTTTTCTTCCAGTTCGTTCAAAGCTTCCTGAATCTCATCATAGTTGCTCTTCACCAGGTAGAAGGCGTAACCGCCGGTTGAAATGACGGCAAGGAGGATGACGAGCACAATGATTAAAATGACCTTTTTCAGGATCGCATGTTTTTTCTTTTTCTTTTTCTTCTTTTTTCCCTTCACGGACGGAGCATCCGAAAAGGAATATTTACTTTTTGCCATTTCCTTCCTCCTGTTCGGGAATTATATTGAAATTATAACATACATCTTGTTTTTTGAATAGTATATCCTTGTAAATTTTTATATATTATGGTATTCTTAATGAAGAATTAATAATTATCATTTTTTCGGAAAATGCGGGATTCTCCCTGATCGCGGAAAAAAATAATACGCTTTTGCTGTAACGGGAAGAGGCGTAGTGAGGAAAATACATGAAAATAGCAGTTATTGACGGACAAGGCGGCGGCATCGGCAAGCATATCATGGAAAAACTTCGGGCAAACCTCCCGGAGGACACCTCCCTGATCGCCCTCGGCACCAACGCCCTGGCCACAGCGCAGATGATGAAGGCCGGAGCCAGCGAAGGCGCCACCGGGGAGAACGCCATCTGCTTTATGGCGGATAAAGTCGATATCATCTGCGGTACCGTCTCGGTGCTCTGCGCCAACGGCATGATGGGTGAGATCACACCGGCCGTAGCGAAAGCCGTCGGCGAGGCAAGGTGCAAAAAGTATCTGCTGCCCATCAATAAGAATCAGATTAAAATGGTTGGCGTAATCAAAGAACCTCTGCCGCATCTCATAGACCTGCTGGTAGAAGCTGTGAGAAAGGAAGGTGATCACTGATGTGTGAAGCCAATGTTTTTATCAAGGATAAAGAAGCCAAAGAGTACGAATTATTATTGGAAGCCGTCGATAAAGTGATTCCCGGCGATGATGAAATCATCTTGGAAAGCATTTTCGGTGAACGTAAGATTGTGAAAGCGAAAATCAAGGAAATGATGCTCCTTGATCACAAAATCAATCTTGAAAGAATATAGGAAATTCATCATAGAAGAGCCTTCCGACTTTGCTTTTTGTCCAGTTCAGAGGCAAAAACAGAGCATGGACCGGTGAAGAAGGGAAAAAAGGAATATGTCAGGACATTCGAAATGGGCGAACATCAAAAGAAGGAAAGGGGCGGTTGACGCCGAACGCGCCAAAGCGTTTACAAAGATTTCCAGAGAAATCATTGTCGCGGTGCAGCAGGGCGGACCCGATCCCGACGGAAACTTCCGGCTTAAATTGATGATTCAAAAAGCAAAAGCGGCGAATATGCCCAACGACAACATCAACCGCTGCATCCAAAAAGCCGCCGGCAACGGCGATGACACGAAATACAACGAAGTCGTCTATGAAGGCTACGGCCCGGCGGGAACCGCCATTTTGCTGGAGATCATGACCGATAACCGAAACCGTACTGCCAGCGAAATCCGCTATCTTTTTTCCAGGAACGGCGGCAACCTCGGTGAAACCGGCTGCGTTGCCTGGATGTTTGACCGCGTGGGTAGAATTACCGCGCCGCTGGCGGGAAAAGAGGAAGACGATTTCATGATGATCGCCCTCGACGCGGGTGCGGAAGACGTTTCCTTTGAAGACGGTCTCGGTGAAATCATCACCCTGCCGGAGGAATTGGAGAACGTCAGAAAAGCCTTGCTCGAGGCGGGATTGGAAATTACCGATGCGGAAGTGACGCGCATTCCCAAAAATACCGTTGCCGTGGACGATGTTGACCAGGCGCGCCAGGTCCTTACCCTCTACGATGCTTTGGACGAATATGATGATGTGCAGAACGCTTACAGTAATTTTGAAATCAGTGACGATATTTTAGAACAGATTTAAGTTTTTTGCGCTCATCTTGTCAGAGAAAAAGTCCCGTAAATAACGGCAGAAATCAACAGTCATATAGCAAGGTATTACTTATATTGTTAAGGCAGAGCCTGTGAATCAACGGCGGTTTCGCAAAGTTTATTTGTGTCGCGTGATTTATGGGTCTCTTTTTTTCTACGGCTTACGCTTCTCCCTCCGTAAGATTTAAGATTTATGGTATGGAAGAATGGGATGGAGGGTTGACGAAAAGCCCTATCATCCGTTAGATACTACTCATGAAAAACAGACTTGCGCCGTCACGCAACATACTTTATAATAACCTTATTAAAAGAACCAATGATCAATAAGAGAGGTAAATGATTATGGCAAACAAAGGTTGGATTGCTGAATTCAAAGAATTCGCTTTAAAAGGCACGATCATTGATGTGGCCATCGGCATGATCATCGGCATTGCTTTCAGCGCGATCATCAATTCCCTGGTGAACGATATGCTCATGCCGTTGGTGGGCATTGTCATCGGCAAAGTGGATTTCACTTCCCTTAGCATCAGCGTCGGTTCCGCCGAAGTGATGTACGGCTCCTTTATTCAGGCTTGTGTCAACTTCTTCTTAATTGCCCTAACGATTTTCCTTTGCATCAAAGGGGTTAACCGGGTGAGGCGCAGATTGGAAAAGGAAAAAGCAGCGGCAGTTGAAGAATCGCCGGCCCCTGCCGAGGACATTGCGCTGCTTACGGAAATCAGGGACTTACTAAAGAATGAATAAGCAGAAGAATACTTACGGATGAATAACCCCACAAAAGAAATACGGCT
>CALFRX010000212.1 GCA_937919295.1 uncultured Peptococcaceae bacterium
AATAGAGGTCCTGAGGAAGGCACCTTCCGGCAGGACCTCTATTATCGCCTGGAAGTTTTCCCCATACATATTCCGCCCCTAAGGGAATGGGGGGACGACATCATTCACCTTGCCCAGTTCTTTTTATATCAATGCAATAAAAAATACAATCGCTTCAAAAATTTCAGCCACAATATCATGCAGCCGTTAAAGCAATATGATTGGCCCGGCAATATCCGGGAATTGGAGCATATCATAGAAAGACTTTTCATTTCCGTTGACGGCAACGAATTGACAGGGGAAGATCTTTCAGCACTCATCACCACCAAAGAAGAACTCTCTGATCTGATCCACTGCGCGGAAATTATTCCCCTCAAGGAGGCCAAAAGCGAAATTGAAAAACAGCTCTTAACAAAGGCCTACAGTACCTATAACTCCTCTTACAAGGTTGCGGAAGCCTTAAAAATCGATCAAAGCACGGTGATTAAATTAAAGAAAAAACACAATCTGTAACATTTTTGGGACTCCATCAGTGGGATGAAATATTTCATTATATAAGATGAAATATTTCATCCCTTCTTTATTTAGGCATTTTTGAAATACCATACTCTTTTCTGAGAGCAAAATGATGAATTTTTTCATCACAAACAAGCTCTTCCTCTTTCGCCAATATTTTTGACAATTAGTTTGTAGTGGTCTTTAAATAGAAATAGATTTCCTCCCATTTTTGGCACACCGTTTGCATATTACTTTAATAAGAGTTCACATAAGGAGGATGCAAAATGGATAAAATCTTAACTCGTTACGGAGATAACTACATCGCAGAATTAACACCGGAGGAGATCCGCGCGGATATTGAAGACGGTACCGCGGACGCGGCCGACCGTGCCCAAATTCCACCGCTGAGTAAGGATGAGATGGATTATCTCTATGAAATCATCACCTGCCCACAAAAGATCGTTTCCGTTGTACCCGGCAAGGAAGTTGTGGTCTCATTTGATGCCGGCACGCTGAAGCTCAGCGTCAGAAACGGCATTCCCCTCGACCGTCTGCAAGCGATTTTGACCCAGGAGCGCGCCCTTGCCTCCGATAGCATTGAACTATGCCACGTTGACTACAGCTACAAACCGATCAAACCCATCATCTCAGAAGAACGCCAAGCCATGGAACAGGCACAGTTGCTCACAACCTTGCCCGTCCTCTACGGCGCCATGCCCAATATGGGGCTTTACACCAAGCCTGACGGCCCCTGTGAAAAC
Organism: uncultured Peptococcaceae bacterium; assembly: GCA_937919295.1. Taxonomy (GTDB): domain Bacteria; phylum Bacillota; class Dehalobacteriia; order UBA7702; family UBA7702; genus UBA7702. The sequence goes on from CALFRX010000212.1 coordinate 1,239, forward strand.
TGGGCGGAATTGCTTCCCGCCGGTAAAATTCCAGAAGCCCGGGCTGCTCAGGAAGAAGCCATTGAACATGCCATCCGAGACATTGTTTTCGTCGCCTCCGGCATGATCGAAAGCGGCGCCGACGGCATCAACTTCGACACGGTAGGCGCTTCCGGCGATGCCGATGTGAAAGCAAGCTTGGAAGCGGTTCGCATTCTGAAGGCCAAATATCCTACCACCGGCTTTGAAGTCGGCATGGCGGGGGAATTTAACCTCGGCATGCACGGTCAACTGGCTTTCGACGATGAAATCATCGCCGGCCTTTATCCCCATCAGCAGGTAAAAATGGCGGAGCGCGCCGGTGTCTCCATCTTCGGCATGGCCATTAACACCAACAGTAGCATGTCTTTGGCTTGGAACCTCGCTCGCGTCGTCACCTTTGCCAAGGCCACGGTAGCAGTCGCCGAGATTCCCGTTCACGCCAATGTTGGCATGGGCGTTGGCGGCGTTCCTCTTTCCATCATTCCCTCGGCTGATGCCGTTTCCAGAGTTGACAAGGCCCTGATCGAAATTGGCGGCGTTGACGGCTTGTAGGTAGGCGCCGGCGATACCTTCGGCATGGCAGTAACCCATGAAAGCTGTGCCGGTATGGGCGGTATCCGCGGCGCTGGTGATCTCGTTTTCCGGATGGAACTTCAAGGTTATAAAATCAACGATGCCAAGAAGTACGTCGCAGAAAAATTACATTGCCCCGTTTCTTACTTAGCGGACTGTGCTGAAATGAAAGATCTCAGGGAAGATCTTAACATCGGTACCACGCAAGTAAGACCCAACGCAGGCATTGGTATGCAGACAAAATTCCGGATTGCGGAAATCCTTGATATCCCCATTAACAGCGTTGAAAAATTCAAAAAAGAAGCCGGTATCTAAAAGACACGGTAGACATAATTTAGGAGGAGAAAAAATGTCCAAAGAAACATACATAAAAGAAGCAATCGAATCCATCATCGAATACAACGAAGGGAAAGCCCTTGACGTCATGAACAGAGCCGTTGCAGACGGCTGTGACCCGGTAGAAATTCTTTCCGAAGGATTCAGCGCCGGTATTCGTGAAGTCGGCGATCTCTTTGGTAAAGGGCGCGTCTTTTTGCCGGAGTTGATGCTTGCTGCGGAAGTCATGCAAAAAATCAGTAGCATCGTCGATAAGGAAGTCGCCGCAAAGGGCGACGCCACGGAAAAGAAAGGCACCATGATTTTAGCGACAGTTCAAGGTGACGTACACGATATTGGCAAAGGCATCGTCGCTTCACTGATCAAAACCCAAGGCATTGAAATCGTTGACCTTGGCCGCGATGTCTCTGTTGATGACATCATTGCGGCGGCGGAAAAATACGATGCCGATATCATCGGCACCTCCGCGCTGCTCACCACGACCTTAGGCGAACAAAAGAAATTAGAAGAAATTCTAAGGGAAAAAGGTTTACGCGATAAGTACAAAACCATTCTCGGCGGCGCACCCGCAACCCAACGTTGGGCAGATCGCATCGGAGCGGATGCTTATGCGGAAGACGCTGCGGAGGGCGTCAACAAAGTTCTCGCTTTGCTGGCAAAATAGAATAAAACAGAAAGCGTGATAATATGAAGCGTTTCAATCATACAAAAGATTACCCTATTGATTACATGACCATTATTATCAGCATTACACTATTGGCCACTTTAGTATTCCTTACCATCGTTAGCCCTGACAAGGTTGTCAAAAGCCTTGTGTCGGCAAGAGGCTTCGTCATCTATTATATGGGATCATTCTTTATGGTCATCGTTGCCGGCATGCTCTTTTACAATATCTGGCTCGCCTTTTCCAAATACGGCAACATTCGCCTGGGGAAAATCAAGCCACAATATTCCACCTTCGGCTGGATCGCCATGATTTTCTGCGCCGCCATGGGTACCAGTATTCTTTTCTGGTCTGCCATTGAATGGGCCTATTACATCATCTGGTTGCGTCCTTTCGGTATGGACATGGCAGAAACGGCGGATATCTCCGTGGCCTACAGCTTTTTTCACTGGGGCATCCCCGCCTGGAGCGTTTACGCTACCGGCGTTGTGCCCATCGCTTACCGTTACTTTGTCCGTAAAAAGGAAGGCCTTACCATCCAAGGCGCCTGCGAAGG
>CALFRX010000213.1 GCA_937919295.1 uncultured Peptococcaceae bacterium
TTTGAGCATGTCGCACCACGCCCATCAGGAATTGGTCAAAGGGCTTTCCACGGAGCTTTCCGGTAAAACCTTGGCTTTGCTGGAAATTGCCCATTGGTATGAAAACGTATTCCTGCTCGGTTTCGTTTTCCTCTTCGTTGCTTACACCAATTGGCTCAGCGTTGTTGTCGCCGTCGTTGTCTGTCTGCTCGTCTACTTCTTTGAAGTATTCATCGACAACAACTTCGCCAGAATGAAATGGCAGGTCGCCATGAATTCTTCCTGGATCGTTGCGCTGACCGTTGGCTTTATCAATATTTTCGTGCTGTATTTCCTGAAACTGTTCGGGGTATTATAAGAGGAGGTGTCAATATGTCATATGTAACCAAATCACCCTGGTTGATTCATTATGATGGTTCAAGCTGTAACGGCTGTGATATTGAAGTGTTGGCGTGCCTTACTCCTATGTACGACGCCGAACGGTTTGGTATCATCAATACCGGGAATCCCAAACATGCCGATATTTTCCTTGTCACCGGTGGTGTGAACGAGCAGAATAAAAACGTAGTCAAACAGATTTATGATCAGATGCCTGAACCGAAAGTTGTTGTGGCTGTAGGGATCTGCGCCTGTTCCGGCGGGATTTTTGAAGAATGCTACAATATCCTCGGTGGCGCCGATAAGGTGATACCTGTGGATGTCTACGTGCCCGGCTGCGCGGCAAGACCGGAACAGATCATTGACGGTATCGTCCAGGGCCTCGGTGTGCTTGCCGAGAAAAGAGCCGCGATGGGCAAAGCCCCGGCGGCTACGGCTACCGCGGCGGCGAAACTCCAGGATAAACCGGAAGAAAAGCCCGCTGCGGAACCGGAAGATAAACCGGAGTAAAGTAGGAGGTATTTAATGTTTACGGATTTTAATCTAAAAGTCATTGAACCTACCGAATTGGTCGATACTGCCCGTACTTTAAAAGCAGAAGGTTATCGGATGGTGCAGATCTGTGCGACGAGGATTCCCGATGCATACGAATTGACCTATAGCTTCGATAAGGATCTCGAATTACATCATTATCGCGTGATTCTTCCCGAAGGCAAGGAAATTCAAAGCATTACCGATTCCTACTTCGCGGCTTTTGTTTACGAAAACGAAATAAAAGACCTTTTTGGTATCAACATTACACACATTGCTCTCGACTTCCAGGGCGGTTTCTTCGTTACCAACGAACCCACGCCGTGGAAAGACAGCAAGTAAGAAAGGAAGGTAGATTATGGCAAAACAAACTATTATTCCTTTCGGACCCCAACATCCGGTTTTGCCGGAGCCAATTCATCTTGACCTTGTACTGGAAGATGAAAAAGTCGTTCAGGCGATTCCCTCCATCGGCTTTATTCACAGAGGTCTTGAAAAACTGGTGGAAAAGAAGGAATATACCGAACTGATGTATGTCACCGAAAGAATTTGCGGTATTTGCGCTTTCGGTCATAACTGGGGCTATTGCCACGCCATTGAAATTCTGCTTAACGTCGAAGTTCCCGAAAGAGCGGAATACCTCAGAGTTATGTGGCATGAAATGTCCAGAGTCCACAGCCATCTGCTTTGGCTTGGTCTCCTTGCCGACGCTTTTGGTTTTGAAAGTTTATTCATGCATTGCTGGCGTTTGAGAGAAGGGATCCTTGATCTTTTTGAAAAAACCACCGGCGGCCGCGTGATTTTCTCTGTCAACAAGATCGGCGGCGTTCATCGTGACGTCAGCCCCGAAATGCTGCTGGAGATCTCCACGGTCATTGCGGGGATGAAAAAAGAATATGACGAACTGGCCAAAGTCTTTATCGAAGACGTTTCCGTGAAAAACCGTACTGTCGGTGTGGGTAAAGTATCCAAAGAAGACGCTGCGGCTCTCTGCGCCGTTGGCCCCACTGCCCGCGGTTCCGGGGTTCCCTTTGATATCCGCAGCACCGGCCATAGTATTTACGGAAAGCTCGGTTTTGAACCCATCGTGGAAGAAGGCGGCGACTGCTATGCAAGAGCCCTTGTCCGCGTGAAAGAAGTATACCAATCTATGGAAATGATTCAAAAGATCATTGCCGAAATGCCCGAAGGCGAAATCTCCGTGAACGTCAAAGGGAAACCGGAAGGCGAGTTCATGGCTCGGGTAGAACAACCCCGCGGGGAATCCTGCTACTATGTAAAAGGTAACGGTACCAAGAACCTGGAACGTATGAGAGTCAGAACACCTACAAATATCAACGTTCCTTTCCTCGTCAGCGCTTTGGCCGGTTGTGAACTGGCTGACGTTCCCGTGATCGTTCTAAGTATCGACCCCTGTATCAGCTGCACAGAAAGATAAGGAGGATAGATATGGCATCATTTAAAATGGGTAAAATGGTTATGAGAAGCCTGTTTGGTAAGCCGGCTACCCTCATGTATCCCGTAAAACCCGCAAAAATCACGGAAGCAACCCGAGGTCATATTACCATCAATGTGGATACCTGCATCTTCTGTGGCATCTGTCAGAAAAAATGCCCCACCAACGCCATTACCGTTGACCGCAAAGGCCGGGTTTGGAGCATTGAACGCATGAAATGTATCCAGTGCAACTGCTGCGCGGTAAACTGCCCGAAAGACTCGTTGCTGATGGAAACGACGTATACTGCTCCCAGCGCGGTAAAAATTACCGACACCTTCCAAGGGCCACCCAAAGAGGAAAAGGCCCCGGCGGCAGCTGCGGCAGAAGCATAAAGCCACGGAAAACGGTGTAATCTATGCATGAATACCCGATCACCCAACAGATTATCAAGATTGCCGAAAATCACGCCAAAAAAGCCAATTCAGCCAAAGTAATCACCATCAACTTAGTGGTCGGCGAGTACTCCGGCTTCATCGGCGAGAGTATTCAGATGTATTTTGACGTCATCTCTGAAAATACCCTCTGCGACGGCGCGAAAATCAACATCCAAAGAGTAAAGCCGAAACTGCGCTGTAATCAGTGCGGCACTTATTTCGAAAGGAAAGCGTTTTCCTTTCAATGCCCTGCTTGCGGCGGTGAAGGCGGCCCCACGGAGATCGGCAAAGAATTCTATATAGATTCCATTGAGGTTGAGTAGGTAGGGGCAGGCACAACGTGCCTGCCCCTACGGCTTTCCAGAGCGGCTGATACACGGCAAAATGCGTCGGAGCCGGTCACTTGCGTACCTTTTGTACGCGGCGTACCCGTCTCCTCTTCCTTTTACCGCGTCTAAGCCGTTCTGA
>CALFRX010000214.1 GCA_937919295.1 uncultured Peptococcaceae bacterium
ACGGGGATCATGTCGGCGTATTATGCGGCGCGCCGTTGACGGATGTGGAAATTACCCTGATTGCCGGCAGAGCCCATCTCAAGCATACGACAGGCGGCGATTTTCGTGAAGCGGCCTTGAGGGCCTTGCGTCAAGGATTGATGCAGGCAGAGAGCATTCTCTTAGAGCCCTATTACCGCTTTTCCTTGACGGTCCCCGCCGAGCAGGTGGGACGTGCCATTAACGATATTCAGGGAATGCACGGCGTTTTTTCAGCGCCTTTTGAGGAACACGGTCTGATGACTGTGGAAGGTACGGCGTCGGCGGCGGCAATGAACCATTATTTCAGTGAAGTGATCTCCTATACCCGGGGTAAAGGCCGGCTGCACTATGTGGCAGAGGGTTATATGCCTTGTCATAACGTAGCGGAGGTGATTGAAACCGTTGCTTACAATGCGGAAAGCGACCGGGAGCATCCTGCTGATTCCGTATTCTATATTAAGGGCGGCGGCACGGTCATCAAGTGGGATCAGGTGAAGGGGTATATGCACGTGGATAGCGGCGTGCGCTGGGAAGCGGAGAGATTGTCCTTGCCGGATCCCCAGGTTTTTTCCCGCAATTTCAATCTTGACGAGAAAGAGCTCAATGCCATCATGGAACGGGAATTTGGCCCGATCAAGCGGCCTTCCTACCGACAGGTGAGCACTGCTGACCAGGGGACAACAGAGGGCGCGGTTTTAAAAAAGAACTATTTGATCGTCGACGGCTATAATATGATTTTTGCCTGGGACGGCCTAAAGGAATTGGCCGAGAAGGATCTATCCGCCGCCCGTCATCAGCTCATTGAATTACTCGGCAATTACAGGGGCTTTGTCCGCAATGAACTTGTTCTCGTCTTTGACGGCTATAAAATCAAAGGGAATCTCGGTGATCGTTTCGACGTTTACGGCATCCATGTGGTTTATACGAAGGAAGGGCAAACCGGCGATATGTACATTGAAAAACTCCTGCGCGAAATCGGCAGGAATTATGCTGTACGGGTCGCCTCTTCCGACGCGCTCATTCAACTTTCCGCTGTTGGCAGCGGCGTTTTACGGATGTCGGCCTTGGAATTAAAGGCTGAGATCGACCTGGTAGGCGAAAAGATCAAAGCGGAAATGGAACGCCTCACGCGGCAGAAGCAAAGAGAGGTGTCCTGGAGCAAGGAAGCGAAAGAACAATGAAAGGGCAACAAAATCCAAGTTTTTTGTCGGGCTCTCTATGTGTAAACATAGGTTAGGGAAAGGGCAGTTGTACCAGTGGGCATGAACTTCGAATCGAATTTTCCTAATAAAAAAAGCATTACCTATCCCTTACGGGATAGGAAACGCTTTTTTGGTGGAGCTAATTGGATTCGAACCAGTGGCCTCTACGATGTCAACGTAGCGCTCTAACCAACTGAGCTATAGCTCCATCTGGCAGTAGCTATATTATCCAATAAAACGGCGCGCTTGTCAAGATTATTTTACATTGTATTTAGCATTTTTTATTTGCAAGAATTTTGACTAAATGTTGAAACCCCAAATGGAATATGATAATATGTATATAAATTTGAATATAAATTTATATTTATATTGCAAAATCACATTGGATAGGAGTGAAGCAAGATTTTGTTTTGAGTATATTGATTTAAAGGAAAGAGTCGTTTAGATAATCTTTTGTAAACGGTGAGATGAAACATGAACAAAGGCCATCGACAAAGAATGCGTGAGAGAATCGATAAACATGGGATGGAAGGGCTAAGTGATCACGAGATCTTGGAGTATCTCCTCTATTTTGTACAACCCAGAGTGAATACAAACGATGCTGCCCACGCACTCATCAATACATTTTCTGCCATTAATCGTGTGTTTGACAGCGATCAAACAGAATTAGCAAAAGTTGGCGGCATCGGTCCTCAGAGCGCCCAGTTTCTTGCTCTGATCCCCGAGATTTGCCGACGTTACTATGTTTCCCGGCACGATAAGCGAGAACGTTTCATTTCCCTCGGCCGGGTCGTGGAATATATTGACGCTCTCTATTTAGGGGTGATGGAGGAGACGGCGATGATTTTGCTTTTGGATGCAGAAAAAACGCTGATTGCCTCAAAAGTCATTGCCAAGGGCAATATGGAAGAAGTCTCGGTGCATAACCGTGAAATTGTTTCGGCGGTGCTCGCTCATAATGCCGTATACGTTGTTTTTTCCCACAATCATCCCTCCAATGACCCGTATCCTTCGGCGGAAGACGCTTTGCTGACAAATCATCTCTATGTGACCTTAAAGAGCATCGGCGCGGCGTTGATGGATCACGTGATCATTTGTCCCAATGGGAATTTCTATAGCTTTTCCAAAGAAAACCGCTTATAATCTTGCAATTTTAGCTGTTTTCTGCTAACCTATATATCATATTGTTTTTTCTGAGAAGGAGTATTTCATGGAAGCGATCAAAGGAAAATTAAAAGAATATTTATCAATGGATCATGAATTGGATTTCAGTGAATTTAATGAATACTATCAATCGATCATCTTAAAACTCAACGAACATTACCAGGAATTCACGGAACAAGACTTGCTGGATATCCGCTATATTCTGAATACCGTTACGGTCAATGCTCAGATGTGGGGGAGCCGTAAAGATAAAAACAGCAAGAAGTATAAAAAGATCCAGGAAAAAGCGAGATTTTGGGCGGATGCCGCTACCTATAAACTGAAGAGAGACTTCGGCTATGACAACGAAAAAATCGATGCGGCAGACGAAAAAATCGATGGCGAAATGAAGCCTAAGGAAGATTAAACCATGCGTTTACGAAAGATCCCCGGCATCGAAGCACGCCTAAGGGCGGATTATCCCCATCTTGTGGTGGCGAAACCCCAAGCGTATGCCGGGATCTGGCAGGAATATTTCGGAGCGGAAGCGCCGCTTTTTCTGGAAATCGGTATGGGCCGCGGCCGTTTCATTGACGGCATGCGCAAAAAAGAACCGCAAACGAATTTTATCGCCGTGGAAATGCGCAACGAAGTCATTTTCGACGCGGCAAAAAAAATTGGCGACGATTGTAAAAACGTCGCCTTTATCAGCGGTCACGCCGCTTCCCTCAGGGATTGGTTCGCCGAAAAAGAAGTGGATCGCATCTATCTCAATTTTCCCGACCCCTGGCCCAAGAGAGCCCATCGCAAACGGCGGCTGACCCATGAGAACTTTTTAATACTCTACCGTGAGATTTTAAAGGAAGAGGGCGAGCTTTTTTTTCGTACCGACGCCGCTTCCTTCTTCGAGTTTACCTTGACGGAAATGACCAACCACGGTTTCGCTTTAACCGAGGTTAGCCTCGATTATCATCACAGCGCCTATTATGACGGAATTTCCACGGAATACGAGGAAAAAAAGAGCAAAGAAGGCCCGATCTACTACGGACGCTTTCTTTTGCGGAAATGAGGTTTCCATTTATGTATATCAGCACCAGAGGCGGTACCGAGCCTGTTTGCGCCTCCGCGGCAATCTATAAGGGGCTGGCGGCAGACGGCGGCCTTTTTGTCCCCGAAGAGATCGTTCCCTTTCCGGAAGACCTTTGGTCAGCCCTTGCCGACATGAGCTATGAGGAACTGGCTAAGGTTATCTTCCGTCTTTACCTTGACGATTTTAGCGAGGAAGAAATTGATCAGGTGGTCAAAAAAGCTTACGGAGATCATTTTGACGATCCGGACATCGCACCCCTCATCCCTGTTTCCGGAAACCGTTATATCCTGGAATTATGGCACGGTCCCACCGCGGCCTTTAAGGATATGGCCCTTCAGGCTCTGCCTCATTTGCTCACCGCTGCCATGAAAAAGCAGGCCGACGACAAGGAAATTGTCATATTGGTGGCGACCTCCGGCGATACGGGGAAAGCCGCCCTGGAAGGCTTTGCCGATGTGGAAAAAACCAAGATCATCGTTTTTTATCCCAAGGACGGCGTATCCGAGATTCAGCGCTTACAGATGGCGACGCAGTCTGGGAAAAATACCTATGTGGTGGCGGTTGAAGGCAATTTTGACGATTGCCAGCGGGGTGTCAAAGAAATTTTCGGCGACACTGATTTTAACCGCCGCCTCGATGAAAAGGGCTATCGTCTTTCCTCCGCCAATTCCATCAATTGGGGCAGATTGCTGCCGCAGATTGTCTACTATTTCAAAGCCTACGGCGCTTTGCTGCAACAGGGGAGACTGAAACAGGGCGAAAAGATGGACGTGGTGGTTCCCACCGGGAACTTCGGTAATATCCTCGCTGCTTACTACGGAAAACGAATGGGACTTCCCATCGGTATGCTGCTTTGCGCATCCAATCAAAATAAAGTATTGACCGATGTGATTGCCAACGGCTGCTACGATAAACGGCGGGAATTTTTCCGTACTTCCTCGCCTTCCATGGATATTCTTGTTTCCAGCAACTTTGAGCGATTTGTCTTTGAACTTTGCAGCCGGGACGATGCGGCAGTAAAAGCGCTTTTTGCCGATCTCGACCAAAAAGGCCATTATCAACTGGTCGGCGACGCCGTAATGCGGATGCAATCCTTAATGGCCGGGGAATTCGCCGACGAAAAAGAAACCTTGGCTGCCATCGGGGAAATGAAAAAATCCGATCAATACATTCTCGACCCCCATACGGCCGTTGCCGTAAAGGCCCTGGCCAAATATGATAAAAAGCAGGGCGGCAGAAGCGTTCCCGCAGTGATCGCCGCCACCGCCAATCCTTATAAATTTAATAGAGCCGTGTACGAAGGTATTTACGGGGCGGGGGCCGCCAACGATATGGATGAATTTGCCGTATCGAAAGCCCTAACGGAAACCACCGGCCTCGCCGTGCACCGGGGTCTTGTGGATCTCGAAAAGAGAGACGTCCGGCATAAGCGGGTGGTGGCGAAAACCGCCATGGAAACGGCTGTTGCGGAGATTTTGAAATAGAGCGGTTTCCTTTCTATCTTCCGCTATATATTCTGCGTCGGTAGCGTATGATAACGGGCAGCAGGGGAGCGTGATAGGACATGCCGTTGCTTCAGATTAAAGACTATGGATGCGGATTTTTCTGGCCGCCGTTGCCGTGGCTGCGATATGCCTCCTTCGCTTTCTTCTTTTCCTTTCTTCGCCGAAAGGGTTTGCCGTCTTAAAGCCTCATGATCACGGCCGCGTACCATTTTTCGATCCACCGATAAGGAGCGTTTTATGGAAACGAAAGTAATTGATTATTTGAATTTCGAAAAAGAGCATCTCTGCTGTGTTTTGCGGGACCGCAACGGCGAAGGTCGTATCGCAGCGAAAAGGGAATGGCTGAAAAACGTTTTTGAAGACGGGCTCGTAATCCGCAAAGGCGCGGAAAACGGTAAAATCATCATGGAGTATATTCCGGCGGACGATGCCTGGTGTCCCGTGGAAGCCCCTGAGTATATGTTCATCCATTGTTTCCGGATCGATGAAAAATATAGGCATAAAGGTTACGAAAAAGCTCTTTGGCGGGAATGTATTGCCGAGTGCAAAATCAAGCATAAAAAAGGCCTCTGCACCCTTGTGGGCGCAGAGGACTTGCCCTATCTCAATCAAAAAGCGGATTTTCTATCACAAGGGTTTCAGTCGGCGGCCAAAGCCGCGCCTTATTTTGAGCTTTTGTATTACCCCTTAGAAGAAGACGCCGCGGTTCCCCGCTTTCTGCCGGAATTGGCAACGGCGGCCGTGGATGACGATGGTTTTGTGCTTTATTATTCCAATCAGTGTCCCCATACGGCTAAGGCCGTTCCGCTGTTGCAGGCCAAAGCCGCGGATCTCGGCGTTGCGCTCAAGGTGATTCACCTTACAAAAGCCAAAGAAGCCAGGGCGATTCCCTGTGCCTATACGACCTTTGCCCTCTTTTACGACAAACAGTTTGTGACCCATGAAGTGCTAACCGCGGCAGGGTTCGCGAAAACCGCAGCGAAATTGAAAAGATAAAGAATCCGGTATTTGTCGGATTTTTTAAGAGTATCCAAACGCGGCTTTTGTACGGTAACTTTATTCTAATTCTTGTGAAGAAGGAAACCTTTGAAAAATTCAACGCTGCATAGTCGGAAATGGATGACATGGTACGTTATCAAAAATTCAGTTACGGTTTCAGGCTTGGCGTCTTGCTCATGACAGAGGTATTCACAGGTAAAGATGAATTGATGGACGGCCATGAGTGACATGACCCGCACAATCATAAAATCGGCAGCTTTGGCAGACCGTTAAAAGCATATGATCAAAGACCACAAACCTGTATAAACGCTGGGTTTGTGGTCTTTTTTACTTTCTCTGCTACTATTTTGATATTGTTTATTTCATCCCGGCATAAACTCAGGATTCGTTAGGGTGTAGTTTTTGCAGCAAGTCTGCTTTTGCCTTTTCTAAAATTACAGAATCAATGTTTATCACAACATAGTCGGAACACATACCAACCGCGTCAAGAGAAATCGAATCCAGAATACATCTCCTCTTTTCGCAATAAATACAGAGATTATTTTCGCATTCCATAAAGCCACCTCACTATTGACATTTACTAAATGTCACATATACGGGAATTCTACCATATAATAACCATGTTGACAAGTAGTGATTGTCAATAGGGAGGTGGCTATGTACAAAAACAAAAATAAAGACGGAACATTAAATCTATCCGGCCCAAAGATAAGAGAATTGCGATTGTCTTTGAAGCCCGCGGTATCACAAAGAATGTTAGCCGATCAATTGCAGCTCATTGGAATCGATTTAGATAAAAATGCCATTCAAAAAATTGAGAGTGGAAAACGCTTTGTGACCGACATTGAAATCGTCGCCTTTGCAGAAGTATTTCATATTACAACCGACGAGTTATTGAATAGATAATGTACTCCTGTAAAACTGTTTTATACAGCATTATCTGTCATCTTGAAAACAACGAAATATAACATCAAAGGATTTTAAAAGGCTTGCATTGCGTAAGCCTTTCTTCATTATTCTCTATTCTCTGCTCAAATGATAAAAGAGAAAGGGATGATCAAATTTGGTAATATTATATTTGATGTCTACAGGATAAAAAGGTGCCTTCCTCAAGGAAGGCACCTTCTACTTTTATTCTTTTGTGTTGATTAGTCTCTGTTTCTGTTGTCCATGCAGTCACGGCAGTAGATGGGACGGCCGTTGGTGGGACGGAAGGGGACTTGCGTTTCCGCACCGCACTGGTCACAAATTACAGTGAACATTTCTCTGTCGGCATTTTTAGCCTGTTTTCTTTTGCGGCGGCATTCAGGGCAGCGAGCGGGTTCATGCTCAAAACCTTTCGCGGCGTAGAATTCTTGTTCTGCGGCGGAAAAAGTAAATTCGGCTCCGCAATCTTTGCATGTTAAAGTTTTGTCGGAATACATGTAGTTTACCTCCTAAAATTTCCTATCGCTTTGTCCTGACGATCATCCTTTCAGGAGATAACGTTTGAGAACTAAGAAATAGCATGGCTTCATTATATGCGAAGGTTTGCCTTTTTGCAATCCTTTTTTTTGGAAAATCCCACCAAGATTTCACGAAATTGGTAAAAGGCCTGATAAAAGTAGGAATATAATTTTTATTTCTTCTTTACAAATCGTTGGCGATATGCTAAAATGCCAATAAAGAACGAATGTTCTCCATTGGGAGGGTCAAATGAGAGTCATTTTTCATGTCGATGTCAACAGCGCCTTTCTTTCCTGGTCCGCGGCGGAACATCTCCTGTTGGGGGGAACTCTGGATTATCGCACCGTCCCTTCAGCGGTAGCCAAAAAGAACGAGTCCGGTGGCGGCATTATTTTGGCCAAAAGTGAGTCGGCCAAAAAAGCTGGGGTACACACAGGGGAAGTTGTCTGGCAGGCAAAACAGAAGTGTCCCGATCTGCTTTTGGTGCCGCCGGACTATCCTTGCTATTTTCGGGCCAGCCACGCCATGAAAACGCTGCTTGGGGAATACTCCCCGGCGGTGGAGTCCTTTTCTATCGACGAGTGCTTTCTCGATATGACGGGACAGGAAAAGTTTTTCGGCCCCCCGGTTAAAGCGGCCGAGGCGCTGAAAGACCGCATCAAGAAAGAACTTGGCTTTACCGTTAATATCGGTATCGGCAACACCAAAGCCACGGCGAAAATGGCTTCGGAATTTCAAAAGCCCGATCGCGTGCATACCCTCTGGCAGTGGGAAATCGAAACGAAATTGTGGCCTCAACCCATTGACTTTCTCTTTATGGCAGGAAGGCGCACCGTGGAAAAGCTCCTTCGTCTCGGCGTGAAGCTGGTCGGCGATATGGCGTGTCTTTCTCCTGTTCTGGTCAAGGAGCTGATGGGTAAAAACGGCATCACTTTGTGGCATTACGCCAATGGCCGCGACGACTCCCTTGTTTTGGAGGGGCCGCCGCCGTCGCCCAAAAGCATCAGTAAATCGGTGACCGTTCCCCATGTGCTGAAAACCCAAAAAGAATGTGAGGACGTGCTGATTTACATTGCCGAGGAGCTTTCTTTTCAATTGCGGGAAAAGGGCCTCACCGCCGTTGTGGTTACTGTGGCCTTGAAGGATCGTGACCGCTGTTACTTCAGCCACCGGCAAAAGTTCAGCGATCCGATTTTACATTATAAGGATATCTGCGACAAAGCCCTGCCCATGCTTAAACTGCTTTATCCGGGAAACGGTGTGAAATATCTCTGCCTTTGCCTATCGGAGCTTTCCACAAAGCGTTCCTTAAACGGTCTTCTTTTCGGCCGGGATATCTTCAAGGAAGAGCGCTTGGAAGAAGCGGTATTCGCCCTGAAAAAACGTTACGGAAAACAATGCGTCACCACGGCCCGGTCTCTGCACAGCGGCGCGGATCAGCTCTTTCGCCACTTTGACGAGGAAGATTTCGGCGGCGGCGCAATGCCGAGGTTCTACTGATGAAAATGTTAATGAAACCGATTCAGGTTTACGCCCTTTGGCGGGAGGACGGCGCTATTTTACCTTTGGCTTTCTGCCTGACCCGGGATGAAGAGAAACAGAAAATTGCCGTAAGCGCCGTGAAAAATTTGCGGGAGGAACATCTGGCCGGACGCAAAACTCTCTATTTCGACTGTGTCGCCGTATTGGGTCGGCGGGAATGGATTGTTTGCCTGCGTTACGATATCGCGGAACATCGCTGGTATTTGCATAAGGCGTAGAAAAATCGTGAAACCTTTCTTTTTAGGGAAAAAAGTCGCAGAGTGGGCTTTTATTGCTATTCTGATTTTTAGCCGCGCCGCATAAAATAAAACGGAGGTGTTTACGTTGGCAGAAGGCACGGTTAACGGTAATCAAGGTTGGCAGGAACGGGAAAGTTGGAATGAAGGCATGATGCGTCTTTCTTCCGCTTTTTCCATTGCCGCAATGACGAGTTGTGGCTTGTCTCTCAAAGAAGTCGAGCTCCTCGCCGATTATTGTTCGCTGCTCTCCCACTGTTTTCGCTCCATTGCCATTGCGGAAAGGCTCTATCCTTGGTGGCCGCAATGAAAAAGGTATTGCATTTTTGTGCCATTTTTGTATAATTTATGTATAGGTCACATAAAGGGGCACTCTTCACATGAAATTAATCCGTCTCCTTTTTACCCGTTTGGTCACGGTCAGTTTGGCAATTCTTTTGCAGATCATCATTTTCATATTTGTTTTGCTGTACCTCGGAGAGATGTTTCCCGCGGTTTATTTTGTGTTCGTTGCCTTTAGTTTTATCATCGTGATTTGGCTGGGGACCAAGGACGATAACCCTGTCTATAAATTGGCCTGGATTACACTGATTCTGCTATTTCCCCTTGTGGGCGGTCTTGTCTATCTGTTATGGGGAAATAAGCGTCTGCCCAAACGGGTGCGGGCGAAAGCGGATATTTTTACCGCTCACAGCCTGGAATATAAAGTGCGGGACGGTAAGTGCCTGCGGGAATTGAAAGAACATGATAAGGATCTCGCCGTCGCCGCCCGCTATCTTGATGAAATCGCCGGTTTTCCCCTTTGGAGCAATACGGAGGCGGAATATTTTCCTGTGGGCGAAAAAATGTTCACCCGGCTTATGGCGGAATTGGACAAGGCCGAAGAATATATTTTCATGGAATACTTTATTGTCGCCGAGGGGCACATGTGGGATCCCATCCACGAGCTGTTGCGCCAGAAAATTCAGGAAGGCGTGGAAGTCTATTTTATGTATGACGATATGGGCTGCATCAACACACTGCCCAAAGATTACAACAAACTCCTGGAAAGTGAAGGCTTCCACGTGCATATCGTCAATCCCTTCCGGCCCAGCCTCAGTTCAACCATGAATTACCGGGATCACCGCAAGATTACCGTTATCGACGGCGTCGTGGCATTCTGCGGCGGCATCAACCTGGCTGATGAATACATCAACGAAAAGGAACGTTTCGGCCATTGGAAGGATACGGCGGTCATGATCGAAGGGGAAGGCGTCTGGAATCTCACGGAAACCTATATCAAAATGTGGAATTTCAACTGCCGCTATAAAAAGGATATGCTCGATGAACGGAATTACCGTCATACCATCGGCGTGGCCCGGGCTGACGGTTATGTACAGCCCTTCAGCGATACGCCCCTTGATTTTGAAAATGTCAGCGAAAACCTGTTTTTAAATATCATCAATCACGCCACCGATTATATCTATATAACGACGCCCTATCTGATCATTGATTACGAAATGCAGACAGCCCTCTGTCTGGCCGCGAAAAACGGTGTGGATGTGCGTATCATCACCCCGGGGATTCCCGATAAGAAAACCGTTTTTAAGGTCACCAGAAGTTACTATCTGCCGCTTTTGGAGGCAGGTGTCAAAATATACGAATATACCCCCGGTTTTATCCATGGCAAAAATGTGGTAGCCGATGACAATGTAGCCGTTGTCGGTACCATCAACATGGATTACCGCAGTTTCTATTTTCATTTTGAATGCGCCGTTGTTTTTTACCGCAACAGCGTTATTTACCCTGTCAAAGAGGATTTTATCCATACGATGGGGAAATCGAGGGAAATCACTTACGCGGCGGCAAAAAAAATATCCTTGCCGGAGAGAGTCTGCCGTTCTATCCTACGGTTGTTTGCGCCTTTGATGTAGAAGGTTTGCGATAAAAAAGAAACGAGGTTAAGAAGAAATGGATGTAAGAATAGTGATCGATAAATTCGGCGGTGAAAAACAAATGTCGCGGCGAATGATCATTGCCAATACCGTATTATTGGTTTACGGCGTTTTTCTGATGATCTTTCCTGCCAGCGCGTTAAACCTTTCCGTCGCCCTGGTCGGTATCGCGATGATCGCCGCAGGCATCATCAGCGGTGTGATTTTCTTCCTCAACAAGGATGAGGGGAATTATCCCTTGTTGGTCATTGCCGCTGCCGGTTTGATCCTCGGCATTTTGGTGATGTTTTTCAGAAGCAGCATCGCCCTGGTGCTCTTTCCTTTGCTGCTGGGTTTGTGGACATTTTGTACGGCGGTTCTTGCGGCCATTGCGGCCTACGGCTATTACAAGATGAACAACGGCCTCTGGTGGGTGCCGCTCCTCGGCACCATTGTGGCGCTTGTGGTTACCGTGATGGTTTTCATGAACCTCTCCGGCACGGAGCGGTTTATGGCTCGGATCCTCGGCATTTATTTTATTACTTATAACATTATCCGTCTCGGCGAATACGGCGCCACGAGAATGTTTCCCATGCCGGTGATGAGCGGCAAAAGTCCGAGGCGCAAAAAGGAGCGGTCGACGGCCAAAAACAGCGATGAAGTAAACAGATACGATTACGACCGCTACGGCGACGATGACAATTACACAGAGGATAAAGAGGATAACGATTACGAAAGCTATAAAAGTTATCGGGATTATGAGTATCGGGAAGAACGGTATTAAAGGTTAAAGGGGCGCCCCAAAAGTCACTTTGTGATTTTTGGGGCGTCTTTTCCGTTTGGCTGAAAGTCGGCGTAAGACAAATTTTGAGCAGGAGGGTGGGGCATGGAAAAGCCGCCTCCTTTTTAGGGGATTACCGTGAACAAAAGGATTTACCCTTGCGAAAAACGCAGTTTTTTTATATACTTGGTTCAAAGAGCATAATGAGAGGTGGACTTCATGAAATATATTTTTATCCTTGCCGACGGTATGGCCGACCGTCCCAGCGCGCAATTTGACGGCAAAACACCGATGTATGTGGCGGATAAACCACATATCAACGCCATGGCCGCCTCCGGTATCAGCGGTCTTTGCCAAACGGTGCCGCCGGAGTTTTCCCCCGGCAGCGACGTGGCGAATCTTTCTGTTTTGGGCTATCCGCCCAAGGATTTTTATAAGGGACGTTCCTCTTTGGAGGCAATCTCCGCGGGGGTTCCCCTGAATCAGGGCGATCTTACCCTGAGGGCAAACCTCGTTACCCTCAGTGAGGAAGACTGTTTTGAGGATAAAAAACTCCTTGATTACTGCGGCGGTGAAGTGACCACCGCTGACGCGGCGCAGCTCATTGTCGACGTGCAAAAAGAGCTTGACGACACTGTTTTTTCTCTTTATCCCAGCGTTTCTTTTCGCAATATCCTACTCTGGCATAACGGCGCTGCCGACATGACGTTTCATCCCGCCCATGAGATCATGGGTCGGCGCTTAGGCGACCATTATCCCGAAGGCAGCATGGCGCGACAGGCCATCGACTATATGAAAAAAGCCCAGGAGATCTTGGCAAAGCATCCTTATAACAGGGAAAAAAAGGCCAAAGGGGAACGTCCCGCCAACGGCCTTTGGCTTTGGGGTCCCGGCGTGAAAACTTCTTTGCCCTCGTTTCGCGACCGCTACGGTTTAAAAGCCGGCGTGATCAGCGGCGTCGATTTGATTCGCGGTATCGGCCTCAGCGCCGGTATGGATATCTGCTATCTGGCCAGCGCCACAGGGGGCGTGGAAACGGATTTTCGCGGTAAGGGCGATGTGGCGGCGGCCTATCTGAAAGGCGGCGGCGAGTTTATCTTTGTCCATGTGGAAGCGCCGGACGAAAGTGGCCACCAGGGCAAGGCCGATATGAAAGTAAAGGCCATTGAACGAATCGATCAGGAAACGCTGCCCCCAATCTTGAAAGCCTGCTCTGATATGGGGGAAGATTACCGCATTATCGTCACGCCGGATCATGCCACGCCTTTGGAATTGCGCACCCATACCAGGGAACCGGTGCCCTTTGTGATCTTCGACAGCCGCTTCCATACCATGGATCGGTCCTTGATCCACGATGAGGAAAGCGCCAAAAAATCCGGCATTCTCTTTGCAGATGGGAAAAGCATGTTGCTGAAATTCTTAGATCAGGAGTATCATTAAACAATAAAAAAGCCGCAGGATTGCCCTGCGGCCTTTTTAAAAAAGGAGGGGAAAGATGAAATATCAAGGTGTGCTGATCGCCGTTAGCGATCTGGAAAAGTCCAAGGAATTCTACGATCGGGTCTGTGGCTCTCAGGTGATCCTCGATTTTGGCGCCAACGTTACTCTCACCGGCGGCTTCTCCCTGCAAACCCTAAAAACCTGGCAGGAATTTACCGGTAAGAAAGCTTGCTTTGGCGGCAACGACGCCGAACTCTATTTCGAGGAAGACGACTTCGACGCCTTCATTGCCAAGCTCGCTGCCTTTGACGACATCGACTACGTTCACCCCCTCATGGAACACAGCTGGGGTCAGCGGGTGGTGCGTTTTTATGACCCCGACCATCATATCATCGAGGTCGGCGAAAATATAGTCGCTGTCGTGAAACGCTTCCTCAACAGCGGCCTCACCGAAGAAGAAACGGCGCGCCGTATGGACGTGCCGGTGGACTATGTGAGAACTTGCTTAGAGGAGGGGGAAGAGAATGACTTTTGATTATAAGAAGGAATACAGGGAGTTATATCAGCCCAAAAAGGAACCGGCTTTGATCGAGGTGCCAAAAATGAATTTTGTGGCGGTAAAAGGCGTTGGCGATCCCAACGAAGAGGGCGGCGTCTACCAACAAGCCATGGAAATCCTCTATGGCATCGCCTTTACCCTTCGCATGAGCAAAAAGAGCGGCAAGGAACTAAAAGGTTTTTTTGACTATACCGTACCGCCTTTGGAAGGGCTTTGGCAGATGAAAGACGGCGCTGGTGTCGATTATCTCCATAAGGAAAGTTTCGTTTGGACGTCCATGATCCGCCTGCCGGATTTCGTCACGGAAGATATGTTTGCTTGGGCCAAAGAAACAGCAACTAAAAAGAAAAAGCAGGATTTCTCGGCGGCAATATTTTTCACCTATGCGGAAGGCCTTTGTGTTCAGTGTATGCACATCGGCCCTTACGACGGCGAACCGGCTACCGTTCAACGGATGGAACGATACATCGTGGAGCAGGGCTATGAAAATGACTTTTCCGAAAGAAGGCTGCACCATGAAATCTATCTGAGCGACCCTCGCAGAACCGCCCCGGAAAAGCTCAAAACCGTTCTCCGCCAACCGGTGAAGCGGAGACCGTAAAAAAGGAAATCAAAAACGGCGGGAAGGTGAGTACGCAGTCACCTCTGACTCGCCGTTTTTCTGTGCCGTCTTATTTCATCGCGCCAAGCACCTCGCCGAGGCTGCCCGTAATGACCAGATCGGCCTTGCTGTCATAGGAGGTGGCGTCGCGGTTGATCAGCACCAATTGATTGCCGTGGTAGTAGTTGATAAGGCCCGCCGCGGGGTATACCACAAGAGAGGTACCGCCGACGATGAGCATATCCGCTTCGCGAATGGCCTTAACAGCGTTGTTGATGACGGTGTTATCCAGCCCTTCCCCGTAGAGTACGACGTCAGGTTTGACGACGCCCTGGCATTTTTCGCAATAGGGGATGCCGCCTTTGGCGGCCAGCACGATGGCTTCATCGTAGAAGGCCCCGCATTTCGTACAGTAATTCCGTTTTACGGAGCCGTGGAGTTCATAAACGGTTTTGCTCCCCGCCATTTGGTGGAGACCGTCGATGTTTTGGGTGATGACGGCCTGTAGCTTCCCCTCCGCTTCCCATTGGGCGAGTTTTGTATGGGCAGCATTCGGTTTCGCGTCGGGGAAGAGCATGGTACGGTAAAAATCAAAAAAATCATCGGTATGATTTTCGTAAAATTCATGGGATAGCATCACTTCCGGTGGATGGCGAAACTGCTTTTGTTGGTAGATGCCGTCACTGCTTCTGAAATCGGGAATTTTACTTTCGGTGGAAACCCCGGCGCCGCCAAAAAAGACAATGCGGTCACTGCAATCAAGCATTTCCTGTAATTTTGCTAACTTTTCCTTCATTTTCAAGACCTCCTTGCAAGCTGACTTTATCATCATTATAAAACCGTGCTGTCCTTCTGTCAAAAATTCTTAAAAATAAATGAGCCGGTAACCGGCGTTTATAAGATCATAAATAAAAAAGAATTAAAATGAACCGTTTTCCTTTTATCAGCATCTAAAGAGTGTAAGACAAAAAAGTAACGTTACCAAATGTCAAGAAAGGCTTAAGAAGTGGATCAGGAAACATTTACCGCCTTGGTGCGGCAAGGAGAATCAACTCTCTACCGGGTCGCCAAAGCAATCCTCCACCACGAACATGATGTGGAAGATGCCGTCCAGGAAGGACTCCTAAAGGCGTACCAAAACCGAAATAAATTAAAGAATGAGGCCTTTTTCCAAACCTGGCTGACAAGAATCATCATTAATGAATGTTACAGCCTTTTGCGAAAAAATAAGCCAGTTCGTCCTTTTGCTGAGGAGGATCTGGAAATCCCCGCCCCGGCAGTAGCCAATGACGCTGACCTTTATCAAGCAATCAGAATGCTGCCGCCGAAAATTCGTATCACCATCGTTCTTTACTATGTAGAGGGGTATTCCACGGTAGAAATCAAAACGGTTTTGAAAATCCCTCAGGGTACCGTGAAAAGCCGTCTTGCCAAAGGGCGCACACTGCTAAAATCTATTCTGACGGATGAAAGAGAAGGAGATTGTCATGGATCAAAAACAATGGAAGAAAGCCTTTCCTGAACCGCCTCAAAGCTTTCACCGGAAAGTAGAGGCCACATTGGCTTCGCTTCCCCAAGAAAAGGAGAAAAATATCATGCGTATCAAAAAACGGTTTGCAATTCCTGTGATCGCTCTTGTTGCCATAGTGGCTTTGGGTACGGGTTTATTGGGCACGGGTAAAATCTCTTCGATGATCGGCAGCAGCTGCGCATCGCCGACCTATACCCAGCTGCCTACGGCAGCAGAGCTCAGTGAGGACTTGGATTTTAGCCCCACCATTCCCCCGGCTTTTGAAAACGGTTATACCTTTGAAAATGGTACCATCGGCAAGGAAAGCGGCCTTGATGAAAACGGTAATGTTTTGGAGAAACATAAGAGTCTGGATTGCCTGTACAAAAACGGCAGTGATGCGATTTCTTTAAACGTTGCCGAAAAGTGGAGTTTTCCCCATGAAGAAGACGGCACCGTGGTGGAAACCTATAACGGTATTGAGCTCAAATATACCGTGAATACCTATAAATTTGTTCCCGGTGATTATGAAATGACAGCTCAGGACAAAGCCGATGAAGCCTCCGGCAAATATGTATTCAGTTTTGGTACGGATCAAATTGAAATCGAAGAGGTTCAAGGCCTAACCTGGATACAAGACGATCTTTCCTATCTTCTGATGGCCAGTGATTCTTCATTAACCGAGACTGATCTTGTAACCATGGCAAAAGAAGTTATAGACCGGTAACAATTCCCATAATGAAGATGAATGAAGTAAGATCATCATCGTACGACTCCGCAATGTTCCTTTGCGGAGTCGTTTTATTTCATGAAGCACAAAGTCAAAAGCAGAGTTTTGTACATCCTCTAAGATAATATATACTGCTCGTATAAAGATTTATTATAAAATATTTCCTGACAAAATTCCCGAAGAACCGCATATAGTGAAATGAGTTCGACGATGATATGGAGATGATCCCTTGATTCTTTTGCTGCGGGGCCGCCACCGGCTGAGGGTTTTTTGCTTTTGCGGATATATTGGCAATCAGTTTTTTCCTAAGCCGCTCAGCGCCATAGAAGAGAAAGAACATTTAAGAAAAATGAAATTAGGGGACGAGGAGAGCAGAAACGTCCTGATTGAAAAGAATTTACGTCTGGTGGCCCATATCTGTAAAAAATATGAGCAGTGTGCCATCGACAAAGATGACCTGATTTCCATTGGCACCATTGGTCTGATTAAAGCCATCGACTCTTTTTCTCCCGACCGTAACGTGCGTTTGGCTACTTACGCGGCCCGCTGTATCGAAAATGAGATATTGATGGCCATTCGGGCCGGCAAGAATTTAGGGCAGGAGATGTCGCTTTACGAGCCTTTGGGGCAGGATAAGGAAGGCAACGAAGTCAGTTTATTGGATATTTTGGAGAGCGACGGCGTCAATATCTCCGATAAAGTCGATCTCAAGGAGAACATCCGCTTTCTTTACGATGTGCTGGAGCGGGTACTCAGTGAAAGGGAACGGCAGGTCATTGCCATGCGTTACGGACTTGACGGTGAAAAGGAACAGCCTCAGCGGGTCATTGCCGCACGATTGGGCATCAGCCGCTCTTACGTATCGCGCATTCAGAAAACAGCGGTAGCGAAGCTGACAAAAGCTTTTGCGGAAAAAGGTTACCTTGAAACGTAATTGCCAGATCCCTTGATATCTTGTATAATGAATTTACCAATTCATAAAGATAGGAACGAAACCATGAACATTTTTCGCCCCGATTATCTGGTGGATGATATTTTTTCCCTGCCCCTTACCGCGCTGAAGGAAAAAAACATCACCAATATATTATTCGACGTCGATAACACCATCGTCCCTTATAATTCCCACGATCTTTCCGAGGAAGCCATCTGCTGGTTTCACGAAACCACGGCCAAGGGATTTCATCTTTGCCTTTTATCCAACAACAGCGCCCAGCGGGTTGCTCCTGTTGCCGCGCGCCTCGGTATTGATTTCGTGGGCCGGGCGAAAAAGCCGCTGCAAAACGGCGCGAAAAGAGCGATGGAACTCTTCGGCGCGCCCAAAGAGCAAATCGCCCTCGTCGGCGATCAGCTTTTAACCGATACGGCCTGCGGTAATATTGCCGGTTTTACCACCATTGTGGTAAAGCCGCTGAATCCCGACGAACTGTGGATTACCAAGTGGCATCGGAATTATGAAAAAATACTCTACCGCCTGATGGGCATCAAACGATAGGTATGTGGCACCTGTTTTTGCATATAATGAATGAAGAGACTAAGTTGATCCGGATTTCTTCCGACTGAATACCAGAAGCAGGTGAATCATGAAGAATATCGTTTTAATCGGTTTTATGGGCAGCGGCAAGACTTCTATGGGAAGGTTTCTCAGTCGTGAGCTCGACTATGACTTTTTCGATACGGATAAGGAGATGGAAGCTGCTACCGGGCTGAAAGTGAATCAGATCGTTAAAAAATACGGGAAAATCCGCTTTGCTTCGGAAGAACAACTGATCGTCAAAAAACTGTCCGCCATGGATAATACAGTGATCGCCACCGGCGGCAGTTTCATTGATAACGAGGAGAATATCCAGACACTGAAAGGTTGCAGTACCTTTGTTTTTCTCGATGTGGATGACGATATCATCATTGAACGTCTCCGCCGCCGCAAAATGCGTCCTTTCGAGGAAAAGGGCAGCCTGAAAGAGCTGGTACCAAAGATTTACGGCTCCCGGCGTCCCGTCTATGAAAAATACGCCGATATTACGGTGAATACCACCGATCTTACCATGGAGGAAACAGCCAAGGAAATTTTGGAACGGCTGCAATGAACAGATGATGTACGCAGAAGAAGAAATCAAGAAAATCTTAGAGACAGCGATCAAACGCGGCGGGGATTATGCCGACCTATATC
>CALFRX010000215.1 GCA_937919295.1 uncultured Peptococcaceae bacterium
CCCAATTGCGATAAAGTCGTTCCCGGCATGTTGATGGCGGCAGCTCGGCTTAACCTCCCTGCCGTATTCGTCAGCGGCGGCCCTATGCTGGCGGGGAAATACAAAGGCAAAACATTGGATTTGAATTCCGTTTTCGAAGCCGTCGGCGCCCACGCCGCCGGAAAAGTCAACGATGAGGAACTCTGGGAAATCGAAACCAACGCCTGCCCCGGCTGCGGTTCCTGTTCCGGCATGTTCACCGCTAATTCCATGAACTGCCTCACCGAAGTCATCGGCATGGGCCTCCCCGGTAACGGCACCATTCCCGCTGTCCGCAGCGGCCGGGTGCATCTGGCAAAGAAAGCCGGGATCAAAGTGATGGAGATGGTCGAAAAAGATATCCGTCCTTTAGACATCATGAACGAGCAAACTTTCCGCAACGCCCTCACCATGGACATGGCTTTGGGCTGCTCCACCAATACGATCCTGCACCTTCCCGCCATTGCCCATGAAGCCGGCGTCACCATCGATCTCGACCTGGTCAACGAGATTTCCGCCAAAACCCCTCACCTTTGCAAATTGGCCCCGGCGGGAACGCACCATATCGAAGATCTCGACGCTGCCGGCGGCATCCACGGTGTCATGAAGCGCCTTGCCGAAAACAATCTGCTTCAATTAGACAATATCACCGTGACCGGCAAAACCTTAAAAGATAATCTTTTAAATGCCAAAGTCCTCGACGACAGCGTGATTCGCCCCCTTAGCGATCCCTACAGCAACCAGGGCGGCCTCGCCGTTTTAAAGGGCAACATCGCTCCCGACGGCGCTGTGGTCAAACAAGCCGCCGTGGCTCCCGCCATGCTGACCCACGAAGGTCCGGCCCGTGTTTTCAACAGCGAGGAAGAAGCGGTGGCTGCTCTCTATCACGGTAAAATCAAGCCCGGCGACGTCCTGGTGATTCGCTACGAAGGGCCCAAAGGCGGCCCCGGTATGCGGGAAATGCTCACCCCCACCTCTGCCGTACAGGGCATGGGCTTAGGCGAAAGCGTCGCCCTACTCACCGACGGGCGCTTTTCCGGCGCCACCCGGGGAGCGGCCATCGGCCACATCAGCCCCGAAGCCGCCGAAGGCGGTCTGATCGGCCTGATTGAAGAAGGGGACACGATCATGATTGATATTCCCAAGAAAACCTTGGAACTCAAAGTCGACGGTGCGACGCTGGCAGAAAGAGCAAAAAACCGCGTGATTTTGGAGCCCAAAATTAAAAGGGGCTATCTCGCCAAATACGCCGGACGCGTGACCTCGGCTTCTACCGGAGCAATCCTCAACAAGTAAAGGAGGTTCCCCTATGCAGCACGTCTTATCGGTTCTGGTGCGCAACCGCGCCGGTGTTCTGACCCGGGTTTCGGGACTCTTCTCCCGCCGTGGTTATAACATTGAAAGCCTTGTGGTGGGCACCACGGAAAAACACGGCATCAGCCGCATGACCATCGTGGTCAACGGCGACGACAACATCATTGAACAGGTCATCAAGCAACTCTATAAGCTCATCGACGTCATCAAGGTACAGAATATCACCAACGATCCCTTTGTTGACCGGGAGCTGGTGCTCATCCGCGTGCGGGTCACAAAAGAAAGCCGTGCTGAAATTATGGATACCGTGCTCCAGGTCTTTCGCGGCCGCATCGTCGATATCAGCGGTGATTCCATGATGATTGAAGCCACCGGTGATACTGGTAAGATCGAAGCCATCGAAGCCTATCTCAGCTCTTTCGGGATCAAGGAAATGGCCAGAACAGGCAAAGTAGCCCTGGCCCGCGGCGCCAAAGACAGGAGGGATTGACCATGAAAACCGGCGCGGAAGTTGTAATAGAAGCTTTACTCCGAAACAACACCGAACTTGTCTTCAGTTACCCCGGCGGTGCCATTCTCCCCGTCTACAACGCCTTGGGGAGAAGTCCCATCAAAAACGTCCTGGTCCGCCAGGAACAGGGGGCGGCCCATGCCGCCAGCGGCTATGCCCGGGTCACCGGCAAAGCCGGCGTGGTGATCGCCACCTCCGGCCCGGGAGCGACAAACCTGGTCACCGGCATTGCCACCGCCAATATGGACTCCATTCCCCTGGTACTTATCACCGGCCAGGTCAGTACCGATATGATTGGTACCGACGCTTTTCAGGAAACGGATATCACCGGGATCACCCACCCCATTACCAAGCATAATTACCTCGTCAAAAACAGCGACGACCTCGCCGAAGTCATTGACGAAGCCTTTCATATCGCCACCACGGGACGGAAAGGCCCGGTGCTGATTGATATTCCCAAAGATGTGGCCGCCGGTAAGACCAAAGGCACGGTGAAACCGATTCACCTGCCCAGCTATCAGCCCACAGTCAAAGGAAGTATGCGTCAGCTGAAAAAGGCCGCCACGGTCATGGAAAACGCCAAAAGGCCCCTGATCTTCGCCGGCGGCGGCGTTGTGGCTGCCGCCGCCCAAAAGGAACTCGCTGCTTTTGCCGCTCTCATCGACGCCGCGGTCTGCACTTCCCTGATGGGCATCGGCTCCATTGACACGAAAAACGAACGCTCCTTGGGCATGACCGGCCTTCACGGCCGCACCGGCGCCAATCTGGCCATGAGCGAGTGCGATCTGCTGATTGCCGTAGGCTGCCGCTTTGACGACCGGGTCACCTTAAACCACAGCGGTTTCGCAGCAGCCAAAAAGATCATACACATCGACATTGACCCGGCGGAAATCGGCAAGAACATCGGCGCCAATATCCCCATCGTCGGCGACGTCGCCGCGGTTTTGACGGATCTCGCCACCGTCACTACGGCAAAAACCAATGAGGACTGGATGCGGCAGGTAGCAGCTTGGCGCGGCCAGTGGCCGCCCCAGGCCGCCGCCGATAACAGTCTCATGGCCTTTCAAATCACGGCGGCGCTGAATCGCTTGACCCCCAAAGACGTCATCTATACCACCGATGTCGGACAACACCAGATGTTTGCCGCCCAGAATCTCGAGATCGAAGCGGGGCCCCATTTTATCACTTCCGGCGGTTTGGGCACCATGGGCTACGGCCTCCCAGCGGCCATCGGCGCGAAGTTGGGCGCCATGAAACAAACGGTGATCGCCATCACCGGCGACGGTTCTTTCCAAATGAATTTTAATGAACTGGGAACCATTCGCGACCAGAACCTTGATCTCAAGATCGTGCTCTTTAACAACGCCTGCCTGGGCATGGTGCGCCAGCTCCAACACCACTACAGCGGCGACGCCTATTTCGGCGTCGATTTGCCCGGCAATCCCGATTTTGGCCTCATCGCCCAAGCCTACGGCTTTGCCGCCTTCCGCATTGAAAAAAGAGAAGAGGTCTTCCCCGTTTTAGAGGAAGCGCTACAAACCCCCGGCACTGTCCTGATCGATTGCCGCATCTCTAAGGAAGACATGGTTTTCCCCATTGTCTTAAACAACCAGCCTCTGAAAAACATGATCTATGAATAAACAAGGGGCCAAACCCAGCATTGGGCGAAGCCAAGGAATTGCCGTAGAAAAGGCGAAACCTCTTCTACGGCAACTGTTTTATACTTTTCTCATTGTATTTATGCACAAAAATTGCTATACTGATCTTAATCATTAATATCAAACAGGAGTTTTAACATGGAGCCGAACCGCTATCATTTCAGCAAAGAAGATTATGAAGCCTGGGAAGAGGAGAAACGCCGCCAACGGGAGGAAAAAAGAGCCGCTCTGCGCCGGCGCAAACAGCGTAAAATCCGCCAGGCCGTGATGATTTCCCTATCCGGAGTCATGGTCGTGGCCATTGCCGCCGCCGTGATGTTCTTCTCCAATTTCGGCCTCACCGGCGCGGAAGAGGAAAACAGCGTGATCACCAAGGAAATGCAGACCACGGAAAGCGGTTTTACTTCCTTGTCCTTGATGGCCTGCGGCGATAATCTGCTCCATACGAAACTCTATACGGAAGCCGCCGCCCGAGCCAAGGGGAGCGGCTACGATTTCACCTACCTTTACCAGGATATCGCCGCTTTCACCAAGGACGCTGACATCTGTTTTGTCAATCAGGAAACCCCCTTGGCCACCGCCGTCTATCCGGCATCCAGCTATCCCCTGTTCAACACGCCTTCGGAAACGGTCACCGCCCTCCACGACATCGGCTTCAACGTCTTCAATATCGTCTCCAACCATTCCCTGGACATGAGCGCCAAAGGCCTTGAGGCCACCATCGATTTCATGAAAACCGTGCCGGACAGCCTCTATGTCGGCGCTTATGACAATCAAGAGGAAATGGAAAAACTCCATTATCTTACCGTGGACGGGATGAAGGTCGCCTTTATCGGTTTTACGGAAATGACCAACGGTTTAACCCTAAGCAGCGATTCCGATCTCGCTTTCGTCTATACTTCCGATGAGGCGGAAATGAAAAAGCTCATTGAAAACGCCAATCAGGAAGCGGACGTGGTCGTCGTTTCCGTCCACTGGGGACAGGAAAATGTTACCTCGGCCCTGCCTGCCCAGAAGGAACTGGCCCAGAAATTCGCCGATTGGGGCGGAGATTTGATTTTGGGACATCATCCCCACGTTTTAGAAGAAATTGAGACGCTAACCTCCGCCGACGGCCGCGCCGTCCCCGTCTGCTACTCTTTGGGGAACCTTACCTCCACCATGAACGATCCCGCCAATCACGTAGGCGGCTTCTACAAATGCAGTATCATTGTGGATCACGCTACCGGCAGCGTTTCCATTGCCGATGAGGAATTCATTCCTACCATCAACTATTTCACCGCCGGTAAAAATAATATTCACGTGATCCCCTTCTCCGCTTACACGGAAACCATGGCGGCCAATCACGGCTTCGCCATCACCACCGACTACGTGAAAAACCTGCTCTCCTCTACCGTCGGTACCGAGCTCATCCCAGAGCTGAACAGCGGCGGCGAGAGTGCCGCGGAATGAAATTTTCTTGCCATTCAATTGGCTGTATGCTATAATAACAGAACATGAGATTTCATTTTGCTGTGCTAGACGGGGAGGTAGCGGTGCCCTGTGGCCCACAACCCGCTGTAGTGGGGTTGAATTCCCGTCCGAGGTAGCATTTTGTAGGGTCTGTCTTTTATAAGTGATGTTGATGGCCGGGTCCCGGGCGGCGGACGACCGTGAACCCCGTCAGGTCCGGAAGGAAGCAGCGGTAAGCGGTGCGGTTCGGGTGCCCCGGGGAAGCCCGGTCGGAGTTAACTGTAAAAGCAACGCCTGTAAAATGTCTGTCGGAGACGGGTGCACAGCATTTTAATTATATTTTATGAAAAACGATTTCACTGCGAAGACCGGAAATGCAAGCGGCTTTTGGATACCGCAGTGTATTTCCTTTTTTCTTCCCAAGTATTTAGGAGAACCATGGAACATTTAGCCCTCTACCGCAAATGGCGGCCGCAAAACTTCAAAACCATCATCGGCCAGGACGATATCATCCGGGTATTAAAAAACGCGGTCAAAAGCGGCAGAACCGTTCACGCTTATCTTTTCTGCGGCACCCGGGGAACGGGGAAAACCAGCACCGCCCGGATTTTGGCCAAAGCGCTGAACTGTGAAAATCCCCAAGACGGCGAACCCTGCAACCAATGCGCCGCCTGCCGCGGCATTACGGAAGGCAGCTTTATGGACGTCATCGAAATCGACGCCGCCTCCAACCGGGGTATCGACGAGATCCGGGATCTTTTGGAAAAAGTACATTTCGTTCCCGTTGCCGGGAAATATAAAGTATATATCATCGACGAGGCCCATATGCTCACCACGGAAGCCTTCAACGCCCTGTTGAAGACTTTTGAGGAGCCCCCGGACCACGTCGTATTCATCCTCGCCACCACCGAAGCGCGGAAGGTACCCCTGACCATCCTTTCCCGCTGCCAACGCTACGATTTCAAGCCCATCGATGAAGAAACCGTGGCCGCCGCTTTGAAAAAAATCCTGGCGGCGGAAAACAAAGCAGCCGATGGCGACGCCATCGAATTGCTGGCGGAAAAAGCCAAAGGCAGTATGCGGGACGCCCTTTCCCTGATGGACCAGGCCATGGGGGTTGATACGGTGATGACGGCAGCGGAGATTAACCGGCTGACCGGCTCTGTGGCCTACGAATTTTGGCCGCCATTTTTCCGCCATATCAAAGAGAACAATCTGCCCGCGGTTTTCCGTGATCTCGACTGTTTGGAAAACGAGGGCAAAGATCTGCGCCAGTTTTTTAGGGATTTCCGGGATTTCAGCGGCGATCTGATGCTCACTGAATACGAAAAAGGTCAGGGACGCCGGGAAAAGGTTCTACAAGAAGCCGCCGGTTTGCTTACACCCCAAGAGGTGCTGGAAATCATCGGGATCACCGGTGAAAGCGAGATCGTCTTTCGCTATAACCGCGACGCCAAAGCCGTCTGCCGCTTTTTGCTGGCAAAAATCATGAAGGCACTGCATCAAATTAGTCCGGCGGAAACCGCGGTAGCCCCGCCCCAGGTAGCACCAGCCCTCAGGGAAAATCCCCGGGGAAAAAAGAGAACAGAGTCTGCCTACATTTTCCCCAACGAAGATATCGCAGCTCCCCCATCCCCGGAAACCGCCGTACCTTGGGAAGACCCTCCCCCCATCGGCGAAGCTACCCTGCTCCCGGACATGATCGAAGCAGCTGAAGCACCGGCAATGAGCGAAACAAAACGGGAAAAAGCAACCACGAAGGCCAAGGAAAAACGGGAGACAAAGAAACCCGCGACATCAAAAAATGACGACCATGACGATGCGGAAAAAGTCTGGGCTGCCCTATTGAAAGGGGTCAAGGAAAAGAATACTTCCACTTATACGTGGCTCTCCCACGGGGAGCCGACCCAAGTTACGGATCGGGAAATCACCGTCACTTACAGGGCGGAAGATGATCTTTATTTCCGTAAAATCCAGGAAGAAGAGCATAAAACCACGGTGGAGACCGTGCTACATACATTAGGCGGCAAGCAGCGGTTTCATCCCGTATCCGCCGCCGCGGAAAACATCGAAGAAATGACAATGAGTCTTTTTGATTAAAAGGAGGTAATTACATGGGCGCCAATATGCAAAAAATGATGAAACAAATGCAGAAGATGCAGAAAGACATGGAGAAAATGCAGGCGGAAGCTGCCGAGAAGACCGTATCCGCCAGCGCCGGCGGCGGCGCCGTCACCATTACCGTATCGGGAAATCAGGAAATCAAAGGCATCAACATCAATCCCGACGCTGTGGATCTTGACGACATTGAAATGCTGGAAGATATGATCATGGCCGCTGCCAACGAAGCCCTGGAGCAATCGAAGGAAATGATGACCGGCGAACTGAGCAAGCTTACCGGCGGCATGAATATCCCCGGTCTCTTCTAATTTTTAAGCGGAGGTTTTCATGAACTGTTATCCCCAAAGTTTGGCCAGGCTCATGGAGGTCTTGGCCAAACTGCCCGGTGTTGGCCCGAAAACCGCCCAACGCCTTGCCTTTTTCATTCTCGAACAAGGGAAAACCGGGGCGGCGGAGTTTTCCGACGCCCTTCTTGACGTGGCGGCAAAAATCACCACCTGCCCCGTCTGCTTCAATATCGCCGAAGAGGGACGCTGCGCCCTTTGCGAAGACCTGAGCCGCGACAATACCATGATCTGCGTTGTCGAATCGGCAAGGGACATCATTCCCATGGAAAAAAGCGGCTCTTTCAAAGGACGCTACCACGTCTTAGGCGGCCTGATTTCGCCCATGGAAGGCATCGGCCCCAGGGAACTCCACGTCAAAGAGTTATTAGAGCGTCTCGAAGACGGTGCGGTGCAGGAGGTCATCATGGCCACCGGAGCCAATGTGGAGGGAGAAGCCACCGCCGTATACCTCGCCGACCTCTTGAAACCCCTGGTACCGAAAATCACCCGCATCGCCCAGGGTATGCCCGTCGGCGGCGACCTGGAATACATCGACGAAATCACTTTGGCAAAGGCCCTCACCGGCAGAAGGGAATTCTGATATGGCTTTGCTGGAAACGATTCTCACCGTGACTGTCCTGATTGGCATTGCCGCCCTGGCTGTTTATTTGATTACCCAGACCATTCACCTGCTGGTAAAAATCGTCGGCAACAGCATTGGCGGCCTGCTGCTTTTGTTTCTTGCTGCATTTTTCGGCCCATCCCTGGGCATCGATATCGCCATCAACCTTTGGACGATCCTACTGGCGCTGTTTACCGGCGTTTTCGGCGTTATCGTACTGATTGCCGTTCAATTACTGATATAAAGAGGTAGCACCTTATGAATTACATCGCCTACGCGAAAGCGGCGGGATTTACAAAAGCCAGTTACTTTGATCCGCAAAAGCTCTCTTTTGCCGACGCCGAAACGTTAAGAGACGCCTGCAAAGCCAATGACTGCGGCTTTTACGGACGCTACTGGACCTGCCCCCCGGGAGTCGGCTCCATTGAAAAAGTGAAAAAGAAAGTCCTCTCCTACCATCACGGCCTTGTTTTGCAGTTGCTCACCGAAGCCATCAGCCTTACCTTTCAGCCGGAACTGTTCAGCGAGGTTTCTCAGACCTTCAATGATATGACAAAGGTCGTTAGGGATCAATTAAAGAAAGAGGTCGGGGAAAACGTTTTTATGCTGGGCATGAGCGGCTGTACCCTCTGTGAGCACTGCACTTATCCGAAAGCAATCTGCTGTTATGGCAAAGAAATGGTACCCTGCATTTCCGGGCATTGCATCAACGTCTACCGTCTTTGGGACGATACCGGCCACCGCCGGGCCAATCTTGACGAAACCGATTTTTACAGCGTGCTGCTTTGGAACGACCCAGTGTAACCCCTTTGTTGATTACCTA
Source organism: uncultured Peptococcaceae bacterium (assembly GCA_937919295.1). Taxonomy (GTDB): domain Bacteria; phylum Bacillota; class Dehalobacteriia; order UBA7702; family UBA7702; genus UBA7702. The sequence goes on from CALFRX010000215.1 coordinate 8,846, forward strand.
AATTGCTAAATCCAAAAAGATATGATAAATAAGAAACGCGAAGCGTTTCTACAGACCTTTTCTTCCCGCATCAAGCGAAAAGGGGACAAAGCACTTTCTGAATGCCATTGCTCAGTAGAATTTTTGACATCATGTAGCAAAAAAAGTAGACTTCTGAACGAATCAGTAGTCTACTTTTACTTTTGATGGATATCTTTAGCCGCAGCCTCCCTCTTCTCATTTCATAAAGCGGCGGATCAGGTTCAGTTTCTTTGCCGAATAGGGATGGTAGCGCAGGTTCAGATCAAGCCAGGTGGCTTTCTTGACGACGCTGCGGCTGTGGCTGAAGGTTTCAAAGCTCTTTTTTCCGTGGTAGCTACCCATGCCGGAATCGCCGACACCGCCGAAGCTCATATAAGGCGTGGCCAGGTGGATGATGGTATCATTGATGCAGCCGCCCCCAAAGGAACAGGTATCAAGGATTTTCCGCTCCGTTTCTTTGCAAGCGGTAAAGAGGTAGAGGGCTAAAGGTTTCGGTCTGGAACCGATGAAATCCACGCACTCGCCGATTTCACGGAAGGTCAACACCGGCAGGATGGGACCGAAAATCTCTTCCTGCATCACCGGGGAGGCGGGATCCACGTCTATGAGCAGCGTCGGCGCCACAAAGCGCCGTTGGGCGTTAAGATCACCACCAATGGCCGCCTTTTCTCCTTGCAGCAAACTGCTGACACGCTGATAGTGCTTTTCGCTGACGATCACCGGCAGGTCGGAGAAATCGCCATCGGGGAAAAAACCCTCAAGCGCTTCGCGGTAGGCGGCGATAAAGGCTTCTCTGACATTCTCCTGGATCAGCAGGTAATCCGGGGCCACACAGGTCTGCCCACCATTTAAGACCTTGCCGAAGGCAATGCGCTTGGCCGCCAATTTGATGTTCGCGGTTTCATCGACGATCACCGGACTTTTGCCTCCCAGCTCCAGTGTGACCGGAGTCAGGTTTTTCGCCGCCGCCGCCATCACCGCTTTGCCCACTGCGACACTGCCGGTAAAAAAGATATAATCGAACTTTTCTTCCAGCAAAGCGCTGTTTTCCGCCCTGCCTCCCTCGACGACGGCGATATATTGGGGATCAAAGGCCTCCTGCAGCATCGTTGCGATGGCGTGGCTCGTTTGCGGTACGTAAGCCGAAGGTTTCACCACAGCGCAATTACCCCCGGAAATGGCGCCGATGAGAGGAGAAAGACAAAGCTGGAGCGGATAATTCCAGGGGGACATGATCAGCGCCACCCCGTAAGGTTCCGGCGCGATGAAACTTTTGGCGGGAAACTGAGCAAGGGGCGTCCTGACCCGTTTTTCCCTGGCCCAACCGTCGAGATGCTTTCGGTGATAGCGTAGTTCATCCAGCACCATGCCGATTTCAGTCATATACGTTTCCATAGGCTGTTTATTGAAGTCTTGCCGCAACGCGTCAAAAAGCAGCCCTTCCTTTTGCCTGAGGGCATCCCCTATCTTGCTCAGCGCTTCCTTGCGGAAGGCCACGTCCCTGGTGGCGCCGGTGGCAAAGTAGGCCCGCTGGTTCTCTACAATTTTCTTGATGTCCATGATATCCTCCCGGCCCTTTTTCTTTCCCTGATTGTACGGCAGTACGGTGTTCCTGTCAATTACCGCCGCCGCAAATGGATAGAATAAGTATAAAAAGGAGTGTTGTACATAATACAACACTCCTTTTATAAATCCGGATGCCAACCGGTGATTAACGTTTGGAGAACTGCGACGCTTTGCGGGCTTTTTTCAAGCCGTATTTACGTCTTTCTTTCATTCTGGGGTCACGGGTCAGGAAACCGGCAACTTTCAGTGTAGGACGTAATTCTCCATTTGCTCCCGCTAAGGCCCGGGCGAGACCGTGACGAATCGCGCCGGCCTGGCCGGACATGCCGCCCCCGTGAACACTGGCGATCACATCGAAATTACCCAGGGAGGAAGTGACTTCCAGGGGCTGTTTGACAATCATTTCCCAAGTTTTTTTACCGAAATAATCTTCCAAAGATTTTTTATTGACTTCAATGTTACCTTCGCCGGGTTTAACCCAAACTTTTGCGATCGCGTTTTTCCGGCGGCCGGTACCGTAGAATTTATCTGCCATTTCTATTCCTCCTTAAAAAGTCCACGCTTCGGGTTTCTGAGCCTGATGGTTGTGTTCCACGCCTTTGTAGATGCGGAGCTTCTTCATCACCTGAGCGCCGAGGCGGTTGTGGGGAATCATACCCTTGATGGCATATTCCATGGCCAATTCGGGCTTGGTTGCCATCAGTTTGCGGTAAGAAATGGATTTGATCCCACCGGGATAACCGGAATGATGATAAGCATGTTTCTGATCGAGCTTATTGCCGGTAAGGATGGCTTTTTCAGCGTTGATGACGATGACATGATCGCCGGTATCTATATGCGGAGTGAAAGTGGGTTTATGTTTTCCTCTCAAAAGCCGGGCGGCTTCTGTGGCGACACGGCCCAAAGGTTTATCCGCGGCGTCAAGGACGTACCACTTGGATTCCACTTCACTTGGTTTTGCCATATAAGTGGTGTGCATTTCATTTCCTCCTGGAATGCTATTCTTATTTTTCCGCGTCTTTTTTCCGGTTCACACGGGGCTGAGTTCACCGAAACAGAGACACTCTATTATTTTAGCGTATTAGCTCGTCTTTGTCAAGAAAATATTCATCGTTATAATAGATCTTGATCAGCGTCAAACCCCGGGCCGGCGCGGTCAGCGACAGCAGACTGCGATCCTTGGTACAGAGCGCCCTTTGGGCGATACCGATATCAAGGTGGCCGCGGCCAATATCGATGAGACAACCGGCGATGCTGCGAACCATCTTATAGAGAAAGCCGCCGCCCCAAAAATCAAGGTGGACGTTGTCCCCCTCCCTGCTCACCGTGATCCGGTCGAGACGGCGCACGAAATTCTTCCGGCCGCTGTGCGTCGCGGTAAAGGCGGTAAAGTCATGTTCTCCTATGAATACCCCGGCGGCTGCGGCCATGAGGTCAAGCCGGAGCTGCCCGCCGTAAGCATAAACATAGCGGTAATCAAAGGGAGAAGGAATGTTCGTGTTGCGGACCGTATAGCGATAGTGTTTTCCCACCGCGTCATAGCGGCAGTGAAAATCAGCGGTCACCGCCTCCGCCGCGGTGACGGCAATATCCAAAGGCAGCAGGCAGTTGACGGCTGTGGGGATCTGGGCCACAGGAATCCTGCCCCGCAAAAAGAAAGTAACCACCTGTCCTTTGGCGTGGACACCGGCGTCGGTACGACTGGCCCCCAAAACCTTTACGGGGTGGGCTGCAATCTTGCTCAGCGCTTCGTTCAATACGCTCTCTACGCCAATGGCGTTGCGTTGGCTTTGAAAACCGCAATAGGCGGTGCCGTCATAAGCGACGGTTAATTTCACTTGTGTTGTTTGATCGTTCCGATCATTGGCAATCATCATAAAAACCACCGATAAGCCGTTATCAGGATAAGAAAGAGCAGGAAAGCGGCGATCACGGCAATGTCTTTCGCACCGTAGCGCAGAAGCCGAAAAGTGGTGCGGGAAACATCGCTGCGGTAGCCCCTCGCTTCCATCGCGTCGGCCAGCTCTTCCGAACGGCGGAAAGCACCGATAAAGAGGGGCAGCAGCAAAGGCAGGAGGTTTTTCCCCCGCTTTACAAGGGAGCCGGTATAGAGATCGGCGCCGCGGCTTTGCTGGGCCTGGAGCGTGGTCTCCGCCTCCGAGAGCATCACGGGAATGAAGCGAATGGCAATGGCCATCATCATCGCCAGTTCCGGGACGGGGGCGCCGAATTTCTGCAGCGGCGTAAAAAGCCGTTCCAAACCGGCGGTAAGCGAAAGCGGCGTGGTGGTAAAGGTCAGAATCAACGCCGAAAAAAGAATCAGGGGGAGCCGAGCCGCCATCCTGCCGGCGACGGCGAGGCCCTCTTGGGTCATTTTGAAGATGCCGATTTGCAGCAGGGCGGTTCCCGTTGTAAAGAACGCCGCAAAAACCGCAGCCAAGACAATAAAAAGCAAAAGCAACCTCACGGCGCGAAAATAGACCTTGATCGGAAAGCTGATCAATCATCTCTGGGTACCTTCGATAACGCCACCGACGCGCCGCATAGCGCTGCCGCGTAAAGATACGCATATAAATCCCGGCAGAAAAAAAGCAACACATAATAGAGAAAGAGCGCAATCAGTTTTGCCCGGGGGTCGAGACCATGGACAACGGAATCCACGGGATAATACTGCCCTGCGGTCACATGGTTCATCTTAATCCCCCTCCCCGGTAAAAAAGCGCTTTAATTTGAGATAAGCGTCAGAAGCTGGTAAAATACCGTAATTTTCCCGAAGCACCGCGTCAAGGTCAAAATCGTCGGCAAGGAGTCCCGCTTTATCCCGCAAAGCCTTGTCGGCGCTGATCTTTTCCGGGGCGCCGTCGAAAATCAGCCGTCCCTCTGCCATGATGAGCAAACGGTCGGCAAGAGATACCATCTCCGGCAAATCGTGACCAACCCAAAGGACTGTTTTGCCCTTTCTCTGCATGGTTTTGACCATGGCACAGATGCGGCGCCTGCCCACAGGATCCAAGCCGGCGGTGGGCTCATCCAAAAGGATCACCGGAGTATCCATCAAAAAAATTGACGCCAAGGCTACCCGGCGCTGTTCACCGCCGGAAAGCTCAAACGGGGAACGCAAAAGATAGGAATCATTGAGGCCCGTCAGCGGCAGCATCTCTCTGATGGCCCTGTCAATTTCCCTCTGGCTTTTGCCGATGTTGCGGGCGCCGAAAGAGAGTTCCTCCCTGACGGTTTCGGCAAAAAACTGATGCTCCGGATTTTGGAAGGCCATGGCCACCAAAGCGGCAGTGGCAGCGGCAGAGCGCTGCTTCCCCCCCATCAAGAAGCTTTCCACCTCAATGCTGCCGCTATCGGCTTGCAGAAGGCCCCCGATCAGCTTTAGCAACGTCGATTTACCGCAGCCAGATCTGCCGGCAATGGCTACGAAAGAAGGTTCTTCCACAGCAAAGGAAACATCCTTTAGGGCGTTTTTGGCAAAGGGCGTACCCGGCATAAAGGTGGTGCTAACCTGGGCTACGTTGATCATCCACCCATCACCTCCGCTGTTTTGTCTTTCAAAAAAAGCAGCTGATCGCCGAAACGCAGCTCATCGCGGTAATGACTGACGGATACGACGGTAAGGCCGGTCTCTTCCTTTAACCCGACGATATGCTCCCAGATCTCCCGTCGGTTTTTCGGATCCAGCATGGCGCAGGCCTCGTCTAAAATCAGCAGTTTAGGACGCATAACATAGACCCCCGCCAAAGCGGTGCGCTGCATTTCCCCGCCGGAGAGCAAATGCGGTTCCTTACGCCGCAAATCCTTTAAAGCAAACCGCGCCAAAGCATCCTCGGTGCGGGCCAGGATCTCATCTCGGGGCAAACCGAAATTTTCGGCGCCAAAAGCGATGTCTTCCTCCACGGTGGCACCGACGATCTGATTTTCCGGGTTTTGGAAGACATAGGCTACTTTTTGGCGCAAAGCGTCACGCTCCCGCTCCTTTGCGGTATTTAAGCCGCAAACCCGTATTACCCCTGCCGTGGGCAGCAAGAGACCGGCCATCAACCGGGCCAAAGTACTTTTGCCGGAACCGTTTTCCCCGACAATACTGAGCCATGCTCCCTCTTTGATATTCAGTTGTATCTGCTCTAAAACGACTCGTTCCCCATAGGAGAAGGAGACATCTCGCATCTCGACCATAAGCATACCA
>CALFRX010000216.1 GCA_937919295.1 uncultured Peptococcaceae bacterium
GCCGCCATCCGGGACAAGGCCTTTCACGATTTAGACGGCGCGCTGTACGATGCGGTCTGCGGCGAAATGGCCTATTGCGCCGCCCAAGGCTACGACGTTCACCCCAAAACTAATTTCATGTTTCAAAACTTCAGCAAAAAGGAGAATTTCTATATGACCGTTACGGAAAAGGTTAACATTGCCATCGACGCCATCGTTGAAAAGAAAGGTTTTGACCTGCAACTGCTCGACGTGGAGGAAATCACTACCATCGCCCAGCGCTTTATCATCTGCACCGCCAAAAACCGCACCCAGTCCCAGGCCATTGCCGATGAAATCACGGAAAAACTATCTAAGCAGAACGAAAAACCCCTGCGCGTTGAGGGTTATCAGGCCGGCGGCTGGATTCTTTTGGACTACGGCGATATCATCATCCATGTTTTTCTCCCTGACGAACAGGAATACTATAATCTGCCCCGTCTCTGGAAAGACGCGAAATTCACGCGGTTCTCTGAAACAGGTGAAGAGCTTTCATGAAAATCTATCATGAGCTGGCTCCTTACTACGACCGTTTCATGAGCTTTATCGACTATGAAACAGAAGCCGAAGCGATCTACCGCTTTCTCTGCCAAGAGCGGAAAACCAATGGGCATATTCTCGACATCGGCGCCGGCAGCGGCGGACACCTCCTCCCCTTATTGCGCAGGGGCCTCAAAGTCGACGGCCTTGATTATGCCGAAGAGATGCTGGCCATCCTGAACTCGAAAATCGAGAAGGAAGGTTTTGCCAGCCATCTGTTTCATGACGATATGCGTTCCTTTCAAACCAACGGGCTCTATGACGTTATTTACTGCTTCGGTGAAACCGTCCACCACCTATCGGATACCGCGGAACTCGCCGATTTCTTCCGCTGCGCTTACCGGTCGCTGAAAGTTGGCGGCAGCCTACTTTTCAGCTGGCAGGAAAAAGCCTACTTTACCGAGTTGGCGGAATACGGCGAATTTTACGAGTGCCACGGCGATGATTATCTGCTCTGGCAGGCCAGCGTAGCAAAGGACGAAACCGCCACCATCGCCTATACGGCTTTCATCAAAAGCGAGGAGGCAGACGACGTTTACCGGCGATTCAGGGAAACCCACCGTCTCACGGTTTTCGATGGCAAACAAATCAAGAAGGCAGCGCAAACCATTGGTTTTTGCTTCTGCCCCGATGTAACAAGCTTTTGCTTCGATGATCTGCTGGCGGAAGAGCCCTATAAACGTGTTACCATACTAAAAAAGGTCAATTAAGATGGCAAATTTTCGCAATTCATTGAAAAATAGCAGAATCTTCCGAATTTTCGGCTGGATTCTGCTGATCTTATTTCCGCTGCTTTGTCAATATGTCCTGGAATGGTTCAATTTCGGCGATGCAACAGAGCTTGCCCATTACCTGACCAATCATCCTCTGCCTGCGCTTTTTGGTACGCTGATGATTGGTGTTTGCTATCTGCTATTGCTTTTCCTCTGCCGCCGCGGCTGGCTGGCGGCGCTGATCCTCGCCGTTGGCTCCGTACTTTTCGGCCTGATTAATTACGTTAAATATGCTTTGAACGGAAATCACTTTTTCCCTTGGGATTTCAGTATGGCCGGAGATATGCGGGAACTGCTCAATTTTACCTCCATTACCCTTCCGGGAAAAAGTATCGCCTTGATCGTTCTC
>CALFRX010000217.1 GCA_937919295.1 uncultured Peptococcaceae bacterium
CGGCATTGATCATGCCGAGTTCGGGACAACCCACCGGGGAGCAGGTATATTTCAAATCCATAATTGACGTGGAAGAACCGTAAATAACCGGGGCTCCTTTGACCGTAGCCTGGGAAAGCACAACGGAAGCCAATGCTTCGGCATTATGGGTGATCAAGGTGCCGGCCAGGGTTACCGGTGTGGTACCGCCGGCTAAAGCCATGGAGATGATGGTGATCGGAATACCGAGGCGGGCGCTTTCCATGATCATTTCTGTACTTTCCGGAACCAATTGCAGGGGGCTGATGGGGCAGGTGATGGTGCTGTAAATGGGGTTTCTGCGATATTCATCTTCGCCGCCGGCAATATGGCACATTACTTTATAGATTCTACGCAGGTTTCTCGTGTTGCCGCATCCCTGCACCAAGTGCTTGGAAGTATTGGTGATGTTGACTTGAACTTCGTGAAGCGGGGCGATGAGGGCGGGCACATCCTGGGCGGAAACGGCTCTTTCATGAATGTCCACAGCAGAAAGGGCGTCTGCCATCAGCGCTGCCTGGCCGCTATCCTTCTTGGTGCTTCTTCTGTATTCGCCGGTATAGAGGTCGTTTATCATGATCCCTTCACCAAAGTTGGTGAAACCGGTGCGGTTATCTTCTAAGACGTAACTTTTTTTGGGGTTTCTGCCGGCGAAGGTGATGGTTTTGGGAGCCAAACGGATCGCTTCTTCCACCACATAGTTGGGGAAACGAACAACGTTGTTCTTTTTGTCGACAAGGCAACCAACGGCAGCCAAGGCTTCTTGGGCATCGGCGGCTTTGACACCGATACCCACATCTCTTAAAACTTCAAGGGTAGCAAGGTGCAGGGTATAAAGTTCATCGTCTGTAAACATTTGTACGCCGAAACCGGAGAGTTTATTGATCCCGGCGTGAAAATTTTTACCCATATTTATTTCCTCCTTTGTTTAAATTACAATTTCAGATTGGCGTGCGGCAACTTTGCTTCTTTTGGTGAAAATATATAAAAGCAGGGCAATTATTTTTGCCGCCATTTATTTGCGATTAATGCAAGCCTCGATCACCGTGTCAACGGCTTTGATTTTTTCGTCGGAAATGGGCTTTGGATGATGATTGGCGAGAATATCATTGACCAGGATGTGTGCTCTTTCGGTGAAGGTGGACTGAGTTTCCGCCCAGGTTTCATAGATCGACCGGTCGGTTACGTAAGGTTTCCACAGTTCACTGCGAAGATGCTGCATCGTGTGGGGGTGTCCTAAGAAGTTACCGCCGTATTCAGGCTTATCGACAACGTCGTTGACGACGCTGACGGCGCAGGTATCGTCATTTACGTCATAACCTTTGATGGCGTGCTGGACGAGGGAAGCGATTTCGTTATCGATGACGAGTTTTTCATAAGAGGCCACAAGGACGTTATCCAGAGAACCGGAGGCGCCGCAAACATCCACTCCAACCAAAGCGGGAATTAAAGTGTTGTACATGGATTCAAAGGCAGCCTGGGCATCGCTGATTTTAGAGGCGCAACTGAAGCCCGTGACAGTGCAGGGCATATTGTAATAACGCATCAATTCCGCGGACAAAGCGGCGGCCAAACCCATTTCAGGAGCTGCCCAAAGTCCCATGGCGGTGGACATTTCCATGAAGGTGACCCGGGGGCTCATGATGCAAGGATGACCAGGTTTTCTTAACTGGGCGATAATGATTCCGGCAAGAACTTCCGCGTTGTGCATGACAACGGAACCGATAACGGTCATGGGGCCGGTGGCACCGATCATGGGGCAGGGGATGTTGCCAAAAGGCATGCCGGAGTCAACGATGCTGAGAATGGCGTCGGCGGGGTCTTTAGCATATTCCATGGGGCTGATGGGAGATACTTCCAAATAGGCGATGGGTTTTTTGATGAGTTCTTCTTTGCTGCCCACGGCGGCGGCCAATACATTGACGACGTCTTCGGTTTCTTTGGCGTCATGAATGCAGATGCGCAGGGGCTTCGTGGTGTTTTTAACCATGGCGCCGACTTGAACGGCATTGGCGGCATGTTCCGGAATGCCCTGGGCGGTCAGGCAGGAAATGATATCGGTGTTGGGTAGGGCATCGGCTAAGCGGATGTAATCTTCAAGGTCGGAGAGGGAGGTATTTCTTCTCTTGCCGGTTTCGGGATCGATGACGAAAGGCGTACCAACGCAGGTATGGTTGTAAGCGTTTTTTTCGCCCCATTTGATCTGATATTTGTCGTCAAGCCCATACATCGTAAAGCTTCTCGGAGCATCCTTCAGCGCTTTTTCTACGATCTCTCTGGGGAAACGGATGCGGCTGCCTTTGCCGCTGATATCGTCGGAAACCTTTAAGCCTGCTTCTTTACAAAAGCTGACGAAAGATTCCGAAAAACTCTTAATCCCTGTTGTTTCCAATAGATCCAGTGTGGCTTCGTGCATTTTCTTGACATCTTCTTCGGAGCAATAATGCAATCTCATTGTGTCTCTCATTTTTTTGACCTCCGTTTATATTGTTTTATTTGCTATTGAGTGCTTATTTCTTACATTTTTGTAAGAATATCATTGCATGACAATTTTCGTTTTATTCTTCGGCGGGTATTTCAGTTTTTGATGCCGTCGTTTTGTTTTCGTTTGGCGTAATATCTGTGTTGAAACCTTCCCATGTTTTCCTTCTTTTTTCCAGGTAAAGCTGCTTCTCGTCGTCGAGCATAAAGTATTCTATGATTTCCTGTTTCGACATATGGCCGAAATCCTCTCTGAGCCATTTGGTACAGGTGATCATACATAATAAGATCAAAAAGGCTACCGGTATAGCGGTTAAGATCAGTACTGATTTAAAACCGCTAAGGTCGGCATGTGCCCATAACAGGCAAAGGGGGCAGATGGAGAGCAAAAGAGCCCAAAGAACACTAAGTCTTTTAGGGGGATCGTCCCAGGTTTTTAATCCCTTGGTGCAGGCCGCAGCCATGCTGTAAGAGGCGGAATCCATCGTCGTCACCAAGAGGATGAAGCCGGCGGCGAACCAGCCCACCATCACCATCTTCCCTAAGGGGAGTGAGGTGATGATATCCGAGACGAGTTTGTATTGATTACCTGTATTATAGAACGCATCAAGGAATGTACCGTTGCTGCCAATGGTGCTGAAATTAAATCCTTTCAGGAGGATTTCGCCGAGACCGTAATTGGAGATGGTACCGAAGAAGAGAACGGAACCGGCAGTTCCAGCCATGATCACGGTGAGGATCACCGAACGAATGGTGCGACCCGCGGAACATTTGGCAATGAAGATCCACATCACCGGCGCCAACCCCAGCCACCAGGCCCAGTAAAAGACCGTCCACTCCTGAGGGAAACCTCCCGACGCTCTAGTAGGATCAAGATAAAAGAGCATCTGGCAAAGATTTTGCAGGCTTAAGCCGAAAGACTGTACGGTGTTTTCGATCTCAAAAATGGGATGGCCGAAAAGCAGGAAATAACCGATAAGGGTAAAAGAAATGTAAATACATAGTTTCGAAAGAACTAAAATTCCTTTACCAATCCCAGAACAGGCGCTCCAGGTGAACATTGCGGTAATTAGAAGCGTAAGCACAAGGAAAGTTAAGAAGTTCTCCGGGGTGCCGATGAGATTGTAGGTGATATTCCCTAACATCGGAATCCCAGTGCCGAAAGAAATCGTGAGACCGCCTAAAATACCGAAAATGAAGATGATATTGATGACAGTGCCCAAAGGGCCGTAGATTTTGTTTCCCAAGACCCCTTCGCAGGCGCCTTGGATGGTAAGGCCTTCCTTTTTACGGACAAAGTAACGGT
>CALFRX010000218.1 GCA_937919295.1 uncultured Peptococcaceae bacterium
GCCGCCGGTCTCGATACCCCGGTTTCCGTTTATGATATGGTGAAACGTTTCGAAGAGACCGGCATTCGGACGGAATATCAATTCAAAGACGGTAAGGATATCATCGATCGGATCATCGCCGGCCTCACCAACGACGGCCGCTGGCAGTCTCCCGAAAGTATGCTGGAAAAAAGTATTGATACCGTAAAAAGAGGAACGTATCAGGAATGGTTTGACGCGTTCATTCCGCGGATACAGGAGAATCTGGTGAAATACTGGAAAAAACCCGTCGGTGATTTTATGGCCGTTGATGATCAGCTGCTTGTGCCAGGCATTTTAAACGGGCATATTTTCATCGGCTTGCAGCCGCCCCGGGCTTTTGAGGAAAAGGCGGAAGAGATGTATCATAATACCGATATTCCCTGCCCTCACCAGTATATCGCGTTTTATAACTGGGTTGAAAAGATCTTTCAGGCCAACGTGATCATCCATGTGGGCACTCACGGCACCATCGAATGGCTTCCCGGCAAGGAAGTCGGTCTCTCCAAAAATTGCTTCAGTGATATCACCATCGGCACGCTGCCGCATCTTTATCCCTATGTGATCGACGCTGTCGGTGAAGGGACCCAGGCCAAGCGGCGCACCTATGCTACGCTGTTGGATCATATGATCCCATCCATGGTGGAAAGCGGTGTTTACGAAGAACTGGAGAAGATGGATGATCTGATGCGTCAGTATTATCATGTGCGCGCCGCCGATGCGCAAAAGCTGCCTTTTGTGATCGAAGAGATCCTGGATCTGGCCGCTAACATGGAGCTTAACAATGATATCGGCATTTCGGAAGCGGAAATGAAAGCCGATCCCGAAGGCTGCGTTCATAAATTCCACTCCTGGGTCACGAAGGTTCAGGCCAGCGATATCAATGACGGCTTTCATATTTTTGGTAAAATCCCCGAGTGCGATCGCCTGCGCAATATGCTCAAAATGTTGGTGCGAACGCGAAACGGTGAAATCCCTTCCTTGCGTACCGGTATTTGTGAGATGATGGGCTATGATTACGACACGCTGCTGGAAGCGCCGGAAACCCCCACCGAAGACGGCAGATCCTATGGGATTTTGTTGATGGAAGCCGATAAAATCGGCAGAGAGCTATTCCTCGCTTTGGCAGAGCGGGATTACAGTGCCGACGCCATCGATGAAATCGTTACCCACTTTCAAAACGACCGTAGCGGTGATACGAAGTCGCTGAAGAGATGTTTGCGTTACGTTTGCACCGTTGTGAAAAGCAAGGTGATGCGGATCACCGATGAAATGGATCATCTGCTTGACGCCATCAACGGAGGTTTCGTGCCCCCCGGGCCCTCCGGCTGTCCCACCCGGGGCAACGCCGGTATTTTGCCGACGGGCCGGAATTTTTACTCCGTGGACCCCGGCGCGATGCCCTCCCGCTTTTCCTGGGAAACGGGGAAGGTTTTAGCCAATCAACTGATCGAACGCTATCTGGCCGATGACGGAAAATATCCGGAAAGCGTTTCGGTGCTTTGTTATGCCACCGAATCCATGCGAAATTACGGTGACGATATCGCCGATTGCTTCTATCTCTTAGGGGTTCGCCCCGTCTGGCTTGGTGATACCGACCGGGTGATTGGCGTAGAGGTGATTCCCATGGAAGAATTAGGACGGCCCAGAATCGACGTAACCTTGCGGATCACCGGTTTGTTCCGGGATGCCTTCCCCAATCTGATCGAACGGGTGGAAGACGCCGTCAATCTCGTGGCTGCCCTTGATGAGCCCTGGGAAATGAATTTTGTGAAAAAACATGTCGATGAAGAAGTTGCCGCGCTGATGGAGAAAGGCGTGAATCTGGAATTGGCCAAGGAACAGTCTTTGCTCCGTGTTTTCGGCGATGCGCCGGGGGCTTACGGCGCCGGTGTCAACAACGTTGTCGTCAGCAAAAAATGGAAGGACGTTACGGATCTTGGTACGGTCTATACAACCTGGGGTTGTCACGCCTATAGTTCCAAATATCACGGCGAAAAAATGCCGGAGGTATTCTCTTTAAGGATGAAGAAAACCTGCGTTGCGGTGAAAAACGAATCTTCCAGAGAATTCGATATGCTCGACGGCGACGATTTTTATAACTATTTCGGCGGCATGGTGGCGGCCATCACCACCCACAGCGGGGAACAGAAACCGGCCTATGTGCCCTGTACCGGCGATACGGACCACATTGAAACGCTAACCCTCCATGAAGAGGTTTCCCGGGTGATGCGGGCCAAAGTCAATAACCCAAAATGGATCGAGGGCTTGAAAAAACACGGTTACCGGGGCGCGAAACAGATTTCCGGTATGGTGGATTACGCCTTCGGCTGGGACGCTACGACGAACATCATCGATGATTGGATGTATCACGCCATTGCCGACCGCTATGTTTTCAACAAAGAAAATGCTGACTGGATCAAAGAAGTCAATCCCTGGGCAATGCATAGCATTGTCGAGAGGCTTTTGGAAGCAAATCAGCGGGGCATGTGGAACGCTTCCGCGGAACAGATCGAAAAACTCAAAGACATTTACCTCCAAATGGAAGGAACCCTGGAAAACTGTTAAAGTGTTAAAGTAGGTAGCAATTTTGATGCAGCAAACAACCTTTCCTTTTGTGGCCGTGTTGGGTCAGGATAATATAAAAAATGCGTTGATCTGGAATATCATCAACCCGAAAATCGGTGGTG
>CALFRX010000219.1 GCA_937919295.1 uncultured Peptococcaceae bacterium
ACATAGGGACGGTGGACGCGTTCGTTGACGTAGGCCAAGGTGATTTCATCCACTTCGAAAATGCCGTTTTTCGCTCCGGCCTCAATGGCCATGTTGGCCATGGTGAGACGGTCGTCTATGGAAAGGTTCTTTAAGCCGCTGCCGCCAAACTCCATGGACTTGTAGCGGGCGCCGTCGACGCCGATCAGGCCGATGATGTGGAGGATGACGTCTTTTCCCGAAACATCCTTTTGCAGTTCGCCGTTTAATTGGAAACGAAAGGACGCGGGTACTTTGAACCAGCCTTCACCGGTGGCCATGCCGGCGGCCATATCCGTGCTGCCGACGCCGGTAGAAAAGGCGCCCAAGGCTCCGTAGGTGCAGGTATGGGAATCGGCGCCGATGATCAGCTCTCCCGGGGCGACGAGGCCTTTTTCCGGCAGTAGGGCGTGTTCCACGCCCATTTCGCCGACGTCGAAATAGTGGCGGATGGCGTGATTTCTGGCAAAAGTGCGGCAGGTTTTGCATTGTTCAGCAGCCTTGATATCTTTATTAGGGACAAAATGATCCATGACCATGGCGATTTTGTCCTGATCGAAGACTCCTTCAAAACCGGCTTTCTCAAATTCCCGGATTGCCACGGATGAGGTGATGTCGTTTCCCAGCACCAGATCAAGTTTGGCCCGGATCAACTGACCCGCCTCGACTTTTTCCAGCCCCGCGTGGGCGGCGAGAATTTTCTGTGTCATTGTCATGCCCATGGTGGTTCACTCCTTTTCTGCGCAGATCAGCGATTTTGCTTTGTTGATGGCGTTGAGATAGGCGATGAGGCTGCTTTCAATGATGTCGGTACTTAAACCGCGGCCGGTGATGGTACTGTCTTTATTGCCGAGCTTGACGAAAACCTCGCCCAAGGCGTCATCTCCCTCGGAGACGGACTGAACCGTGTAGTTCAGCAGCTGGCATTGGTTGTTGGTGAGCTCGTTCATGGCCGAGAAGGCCGCGTTCACCGGGCCGCTGCCCACCGCCGAAGCTTCTCTGATTTCGCCTTTATCATTTTGCAAGGTAACCGTGGCGCAGGGTTTGTTTTCCTCGCTGGTGACGATGGTGTACCGCTTCAGGGTGTAGGTGTCCTCGGTGTAGCGTTTATCGAGGTTGATTAGGGCCTCGATGTCTTTATCCGTAATGACCTTCTTTTTGTCCGCCAAGGTTTTAAAGTCGGCGAAAGCGGCGGCGATTTCCTCATCGCCGAGATCGTAACCGAGGCTGATCAGCCTGTCTTTAAAGGCATGTTTGCCGGAGTGTTTCCCTAAGACCATGGTGTTTTGGGGTATGCCTACGTCTTCGGCGCGCATGATTTCATAAGTCGTTCTTTCCTGGAGCACACCGTGTTGATGAATACCGGCCTCGTGGGCAAAGGCATTGGCGCCGACAATGGGTTTGGTGGGGGCTACGGGAACTCCGGTAATCGCCGAGAGCAGTGTTGATGTACGGTAGATGGCTTTCGTATTGATATTTGTTTCTGCCTGATAATGGTCTTTTCTCGTCTTTAAAGCCATGACGATTTCTTCTAAACTGGCGTTGCCCGCCCGTTCGCCGATGCCGTTAACGGTGCATTCCGCTTGTTCGGCGCCGCCGGCAATGGACGACAAGGTACAGGCCACGGCCTGCCCCAAATCGTTATGGCAGTGCACGGAAATGACGGCTTGGTCAATGCCCTTGACATTGGCTTTGATATAGCGAATCAGGTCTCCCATCTCTTGGGGCATGTCGTAGCCCACGGTGTCGGG
>CALFRX010000220.1 GCA_937919295.1 uncultured Peptococcaceae bacterium
TTCCCTACACGACGCTCTTCCGATCTGGGTTCCCGGCTTCAGGGCCATCCCGACCGCAAGAAACTTCCCGGTGTGGAAGCCTCCACCGGTTCTTTGGGCCAGGGTTTCGGCATTGCCGGTGGCATTGCTTTATCGCTGAAACTGCGACAAAAGGAAAACCGTGTTTACGCCGTGGTTGGCGACGGAGAGCTGAATGAAGGTATCATTTGGGAAGCCGCCATGGCGGCGGCCAACTATAAACTCGACAATCTTTGCGCCATTGTGGATAACAACGGTTTGCAAATCGACGGCACCAATGATGACGTGATGTTCTTAGGTGATATCGGCGCGAAATTCAAGGCCTTTGGTTTTGAAGTCTTTCATGTGGACGGCCACGATATTGACGCCCTCATCGAGGTTTTTGCAAAGGCAAAAGCTGTGCAGGGAAGACCCACGGCGATCATTGCCAAAACGGTAAAGGGCAAAGGTGTTTCCTTTATGGAGAACCAGGTGGGCTGGCACGGCACGCCGATGAAGGAAGAAGACTATGTGAAAGCCAAAGCGGAACTGGAGGGCTGAGCCATGGAAAAGATCGCAACAAGAGAAGCCTACGGCAACGCCTTGGCGGCCATCGGCAAAGAAAACGAAAAGATCGTCGTCCTTGACGCCGATTTATCAAAATCCACCAAAACCAGCATATTCGCGAAAGCCTGTCCAGCCCGGTTCTTCGATATGGGGATTGCGGAAAGCAATATGGCTGCCGCCGCCGCCGGTCTTGCCATTGGCGGCAACACCGTGTTCATGAGTAGCTTTGCCATGTTCGCTGTTGGCAGATGTTATGAAATCATCAGAAATAGCATCTGTTACCCGAAACTCAACGTCAAGATCGCGGCGACTCACGCCGGTATCACCGTCGGCGAAGACGGCGGTTCTCATCAGAGTATCGAAGATATTGCCCTGATGCGGGTGCTCCCCAACATGCAGGTTTTCGTGCCTGCCGACGCTGTGGAAACCGCGAAGATGGTTCAATATATGGCGGCCGAAGATGGGCCGATGTACCTCAGATTAGGCAGAAGCGGCCAACCGGTGCTGTTCGATGAAAGCTTTGCGTTCACACCGGGCAAATTTAGTGTCATGCGGGATGGCAGTGATGTGGCGCTTTTCGCCTGCGGCCTGATGGTAGCAGAAGCGCTGAAAGCAGCAGAAATCCTGGAAGAAAAGGGAATTTCCGCGGCGGTGATCAACGCCTCTTCTTTAAAACCCTTAGACGAAGCAACTACCATTGCCTATGCGCAAAAGTGCGGCGCGATCGTTACGGCGGAAGAACACAGCGTCATCGGCGGACTCGGTGCGGCAATTGCCGAATGCCTCGCGATGCACCAGCCGTGTCCCGTGGAATTTGTCGGCGTGGAAGATCGCTTTGGTCAAAGCGGCAGACCCGATGAACTGCTTGAGGCTTACGGTCTCACGGCGGCGCATATTGTCGAAAAAGCCAAAGCCGCCATGGCAAGAAAATAGTTTTAATGAGCTCCCCTTGGGGGGCTCTGTTTATATACCTTCCTATGTGAAATTTAAAAAGGAGCGTGACGCCGCATGAAGAAAACGTTAAAAAACAATGTTTCCTGGGTGGGCAAAGTCGATTGGGAATTGCAGAAATTTCACGGCGATGAATACTCGACTCACAAGGGGTCCACTTACAACTCTTATCTGATCGAGGAAGAAAAAGTTGTGCTTATCGATACGGTATGGGCGCCTTTTGACGAAGAGTTCGTCGACAATTTGGCTTCTGAAATCGACCTGAACCGCATTGATTACATTATCGCGAATCACGGTGAAGTCGACCACAGCGGCGCGCTCCCCGCCCTCATGCGGCGCATCCCTGACAAGCCGATTTACTGCACGGCAAACGCCGTGAAATCGCTGAAGGGACAGTATCATCAGGATTGGAATTTTCACATCGTAAAAACCGGGGACCGTTTGCCGATTGGTAACGGTAAAGCACTGATCTTTGTGGAGATGGCGATGCTCCATTGGCCCGACAGCATGGCGACGTACCTGACAGAAGACAATATTCTTTTCAGTAACGACGCCTTTGGGCAGCATTATGCCACGGAAAAGCTGTTCAACGATAAGGTGGATCAAGATGAACTTTACCGTGAGGCCATCAAGTATTACGCCAACATTTTAACGCCCTTTAGCGCGATTCTCATCAAGAAGCTGGACGAGGTACTTTCATTCCATCTGTCCATCGACATGATCGCCACCAGTCACGGTGTGATTTGGCGGGATAACCCTTATCAGATCATGGAAAAATACGCCCGCTGGGCCAATGATTATCAGGAAAACCAGATTACGATCATTTACGATACCATGTGGAACGGTACGCGAATACTGGCGGAAAAAATCGCCGAAGGGATTCATGAGGCCGATCCTGACGTGGAGATTAAGCTGCATAACCTGGCGAAAAGAGAAGCGGACGATTTGATTACCGAAGTTTTTAAATCGAAAACCGTGGTAATCGGCTCGCCCACCTTGTCCAACAACATGCTTCATTCGGTGGCCGGTTTTATCCACCTGATGAAAGGGCTGAAGTTTAAAAAGAAAAAGGCGGCGGCCTTTGGCTGTTACGGCTGGAGCGGTGAAGCGGTAAAGAGGATCAACGAAATGCTGAACAATGCCGGGTTTGAAGTTGTGTCGGAGGGTTTTCGTAACCAATGGAATCCCGGTGACGACGCTCAGACCGCGGCCACCGCTTTTGGCAGGGAAATCGCAAAGTTCTAATGTGGATGACGCCTTTGATTGGGATATGGCCATGACTTATTACGGAAAAATAGAGAGTCTCGATTTCTTTGGCAACGGCATTCTGCACAAAGACGGCAAGTGCTGTTTTATTAAAAATGCCCTGCCTTTTGAAGAGATCATGTATGAGATTACGGAAGATAAAAAGAATTACGCGCGAGGGGAGACAGTAGAAATACTTTCTCCCTCTTTGCAGCGTTTAAAGCCGCCCTGTCCCTATTATGGGGATTGCGGCGGCTGTGATTTTCAGCACATAGATTATTTGGGTGAGGCAGGGGCCAAAGAGCAGCACGTCGCAAGGATGCTTGCGAAAATCGGCGGTTGTGTTGATTTTGTCCTGCTGCCTTTCGTCCGGGCGCAGCGTATTTTTGCTTACCGCAACCAGGTAACGTTCCACATGAAAGAAGGGCAAACTTGTTTTTACCGGCAAGCGACTCATGATTATGTGGCGGTGAACCGCTGCGAATTGCTTGAAGAGCCATTGAACAGAGCAGTCGACGAAATTAATGCAATGAGACTGACCGAAGCGACCTCGGTTTTCCTGCGTGGGGACAACACGGGACACGTGTTTGCCGCAGTCAACAACGGGTCAGCGGAAAAGGCTAAAGAATTACTCTCTTTTTCCGATGTGATCACCGGTGCTGCCGCCGTCAATGAAAAAGGCACGGCAGTCTACGGAGATGACACGCTCCTTTTTGATCTCGACGGGATCAAACTGAAAACGTCCTACAAAAGTTTCTTTCAAGTCAATACGGAAATGGCCAAATCCATGCTCCTCTTTGTTAAAGAGCTGATGGGCGATGAGAAACAAGGCGTGCTCCTGGATCTATACTGCGGCGTCGGGAGCATCGGCCTCTATCTCGCCGACCATTTTCAAAAAGTTTATGGCATTGAAATCATGAAAGACGCTGCCGCCCTCGCCGCGGAAAATGCTGAGGCCAACGAGATCGAAGCCGAATATATCAGTGGTAAAACAGAAAACCGCTTGAAAAACCTGCTGGAAAAAGTACCCCGAGCAGATGTGGTGCTCCTTGATCCGCCGCGGCAGGGGTTGCAGAAAGACGTCGCTAAGACCGTTGCCGCCTACGGCGCGGAAAAGATCCTCTATATCTCTTGCGACCCAGCTTCCCTAAGTCGCGATCTTAAGGAATTAACGAAATCATACCGAGTCCTTTCGGCAAAGCCCTTCGACCTCTTCCCCCGTACCGCCCACGTTGAGACGGTATGCTTATTGTCCAAACTTAATACGGAGCATCATATTGAAGT
>CALFRX010000221.1 GCA_937919295.1 uncultured Peptococcaceae bacterium
CATCACATCCATGCTCATGGTGCAGGCCACGATTTTTACACCGGCAGCCATGGCTTTTTTGATCAGTGCCTCAAGAGAATCAACGTTTTTATCGTTCATGATCTTCTTCATCATGGAAGTACCCATACCGGCCATATTCATTCTGGAAAGTTTCAGTTTGCGGCTGCCTCTTGGCAGCATGGTACCGAACATCGCTTCCATAAAGTTTTTCTTTATCCGCTGTTTCGCCTCTTTTCTGAGTACGGTTAAGCCCCAGAAAGTGAAAAACATGGTCACCGGTCGGCCCATGGCGGCGGCGCCGTTGGCGATAATAAAGCTGGCTATGACTTTATCGAGATCGCCGGAAAAAACAATGATCGTTTTCCCTTCGGCGCTGTCTTTGACCAGGGGAGCGTCTTCTTTGCTGGTGAGGCCTTTTTTCACCACGGCCACATAGTTGTCGTCCCGGCAGTCGTTCATCACCAGGGTATTTCCAGTTCTTCTGCACCAAGCGACGATATCTCTGGCAAAACCGGGATCGGAGGCCAAAATTTCTAGCATTTCGCCGTCTTTCATGGTCTTCACGGTTTCAAAAACCTGCATGATTGGGCCGGGGCACTGTAAGCCACAGCAATCAATGCGGATGGTGGCAACGGGAGGCTCATGAGTGTCGACTGGACTGCTTTTGGCCGCGGTTGCTTGCTCCGTGGCGGTCAATAATTCTTTGTTGTAGTGGGTGGACTGATAAAAGCGGACGCCGCCGGGATAAACGGATACGTCTTCAAAACCGTTCTGCATCAGAATACGGGCGCCGTTGTAGGCGCGCACGCCGATGGCGCAGAGGGTAACGATTTTTTTTGTGGGATTTATTTCATGACATCTCTTTCTGAGCTGGCCCAAGGGAATATGAATGGCGCCTGGAATGGAAAACGCCAACAATTCACCTTCTTCGCGTACATCGACAACGACAACATCGGCCTCGGTTTCCATTACATCCCAGGATGATAACTTAACTTTGCCGCTGAGGAGGTTCTCCGCAACGAAGCCGGCCATATTCACCGGATCTTTGGCGGAGGAATATGGCGGAGCGTAGGCCAATTCCAGTTCTTTGAGATCGTAAATACTGCCGTTTAAACGAATGGTGGTAGCAATGGTGTCAATGCGCTTATCCACGCCTTCTCTGCCTACAATTTGGGCGCCGTAAATTTTTTTGCCGTCCATGGAAAAGAGCAGTTTCAACGTCATTGGTTTTGCGCCGGGATAATAACCGGCGTGTGAATTTTGGGTAATGATGACGCTTTCATAATCAATTCCTTTTTGAAGGCCGCGGCGGATCAGGGATTTTTCATTGGAGCCGGTGGCCGTCACGGTGAGATCGAAAACTTTGGCCACAAACGTTCCCTGGCTGCCGTGATACGCCTCATCAAAACCGGCGATATTGTTGGCGGCAATGCGCCCTTCCCTATTGGCCGGGCCCGCCAGGGGAATCATGGTCTTGTCTTTGAATATGTAGTCTTCCACTTCGATGACGTCACCCACGGCGTATATATGTGGGTCGGAGGTACGCATATGGGCGTCGGTGACAATGCCGCCCATTTTGTTCATGTCAAGACCCGCGTTTTTCGCCAGTTCGCCGTTGGGACGTACGCCGATGGAGAGAATCACGAGATCGGCACTGACGGTTTTACCGCTTTTCAGCTGGATATCGACTTTCTCACCTTCCTCATGAAAGGAATCGACGCCGTCACTCAAATAGAGTTTCACGCCGTTTTCCAGAATATTTTCATGAAGCAGCTGCGCCATTTCAAAATCGAGAGACGCCATCACCTGATCGAGCATCTCGATGAGGGATACGTTAAGACCGGCCTCCCTCAGATTTTCCGCCATTTCCAAACCGATAAAGCCGCCGCCGATGACCGCTGCGGATTTAACTTTTTCGTCCTGGGTGAGAGAGCGGATGCGGTCAGCGTCGGGAACGGTCCAAAGGGTCTGTACTTTGGCTGAGTCAATCCCCGGAATGGGTGGACGCACCGGAGAGGAGCCGGTGGAGAGCACAAGGGTATCGTAGGTTTCCTCGTAGGTTTCTCCCGTTTCCAAACGCCGCACCGTCACCGACATGGTATCGCGGTTGATGGCTACGACTTCATTTTTCACCCTGACGTCCACATTGAATTTTTTCTTCATCGCTGCCGGTGTCTGCAACAGCAGCGACTCTCTTGATTTGATGATCCCGCCGACGTGATAGGGCAAACCGCAGTTGGCGTAAGAGATATATTCACCTCGCTCTAAAAGAACGATTTCCACGTTTTCGTCCAGTCTCCTGAGTCGCGCCGCGCAACTGGCGCCGCCGGCGACACCGCCGATGATGACAACTTTTTTGTTCATAGGACCGCACCTCCCAAGATTATTACGTATTATTTCTATACTATAGGATTATCATAGACTTAAAAAATATGAATTACCGTGACTTGGTTACATAGCAGCAGTCGTTCCATAAAGGAATGCAAAAAAGTCCGGCAAAGCCGGACTTTTTAGGCCGTCGACAAAGTCTGATGCGCGGCGAACCCCTTGCCCCGCGACAGCTTGAGTACA
>CALFRX010000222.1 GCA_937919295.1 uncultured Peptococcaceae bacterium
GGGAGGACATCGATGAAAAGAAAACAGTCCCTTCGCAGCGCCTGGTTACCTTATTTAGTGGCGGCAGTTTTTCTGTTTGCCCTCGCCCTCTTTATGCTGGCCATGAAATACCGGCGTTCTTTCGGTCTCGTATTCTCCGATACGGGCTTATCTTCCCTGGTCATTTGGGTCTGTGCGCTATTGCTATTTTTGATCGGCGTCGGCCTTTTATACACGGCGAAAGATAAATACCGCCGCATGATGAACATTGCCCGCCGCCGGGCGGCCTTCCGCGATAAGGCGAACAAAGAGGCGAAGCTGGAATATGGGCTTAAAATTACCGCCATCGGCGGCGGTACCGGCCTTTCCACGGTCTTACGCGGCTTGAAGCAGGTGACCCACCGTATTAGCGCCATTGTCACGGTGACCGATGACGGCGGTTCCTCCGGCCGTCTCTTAGAAGGGAATATGGTGCTGCCTCCCGGGGATATCCGCAACTGTCTCGTGGCTCTTTCCCCCAGAGAGGGGATTATGGAAAAACTTTTTAATTACCGATTTGAAAGCCCTGCTGAGCTCAAAGGTCATTCCTTGGGGAATTTGCTGATCTCTGGGCTTACTGATATCAATGGCGACGCCGCCTCCGCGGTACGGGACATTGGCCGCGTTTTGAATATTCGCGGCAAAGTCATTCCCGTTACTTTAGACGATGTGAGCTTAGGCGCCGTTATGGATGATGAAACGGAACTTTTTGGGGAAACTACCATCGTGAAAGATCGGCGGAAAATCAATAAGGTCTTTTTAAAGCCCCGCAATGTGTTGGTTAACGCTGAGGCCATCGATGCCATTATGGATGCCGATTTGATTTTACTCGGCCCCGGCAGCCTCTATACAAGTATCATTCCGAATCTTCTCGTTCCTGGTATCATCGACGCTTTGGCCCAGTCGCCGGCGCCGGTCTACTATATTGCCAATATCATGACCCAGAAGGGGGAAACCGAAGGTTATAGCTTATCCGATCATGTGGAAGCCATCGCCTCCCTTTCCGAAGAGCGATTTTTCGACGGGGTGATCGTCAATACCGCGTCCCTTTCTCCCGAAATGAGCGAAGCCTATGAAAAGAACAATCTCGCCATGGTGGAAAACGATATTGCCGCGGTAAAAAAGCGCAAATTGCGCATCATTGGTTTGCCTCTCGCCAAAGAGGATGGTTTTGTCAAACACGATGCCGACGAACTCGCGTCCTTCCTGGCCAAAGGCAGGTTTTAACAGGAGACGATCATGTCTTTTTCTTCCCTGACCAAAAATCAGATATCACAGCGCATCAGCGCCAACCGTTGCTGTCAGATGGCGGAGTTTCTGGCTTTGACCAAAAGCGACGGCACCATCTCCATTCACGGCAGAGACGGCTTGGCACTGGCCATTACCACGGAAAACACCGCGGTGGCGAAAAAGATCTTCAAATTGGCCAAAGAGCTGTTTCGTGATCCCGGGAGATTGCTGATTTATAAAAACACGCGGCTCAAAAAGAATAACCGCTACGAAATCCGCATTCCCTATCAGGACGAGGTCAAAGATGTCTTTATCCGCCTGGGTATTATGGACGAAACCGGGGCTTGGAGTGATTTTTCCCAAGGCGTTTTTCCCATGGACTCATTGACAAAGGATTGCTGTAAGCGCTCGTATTTGCGGGGCGCGTTTTTAGGCAGCGGTTCCGTTAACAATCCCGAAGGGGCGTATCATTTGGAGATCGTCACACCCTATAAGGAGCACGCCGAGGCCATGCAAAAACTGACGGCGGATTTTCATATTGACGGCAGGATCTGTAAACGCAAGAATCAATATGTGCTCTACCTGAAAAACGCCGACCAAATCGTGGAATTTTTAATCAACATCGGGGCCCATCAGGCGCTGCTGTCCTTTGAAAACGAGCGTATCAAAAAGGGCATCTATAACAACATCAACCGCCAGCGTAATTTTGATCTGGCGAATCTGGAAAAAACCGTGGCTTCTTCCGTCGAACAGGTGCAGGCCATTCGCAAAATTGAGGAGATGCGCGGCCTCGACAGTTTATCCCCCTCTCTACAGGAGGCGGCGGTACTGCGGAAAGAAAACCCCGATCTTTCCTTAATGGAATTGGCTGCCTTGGCCGATCCGCCGGTAGGGAAAAGCGGCATGAGCCACCGGCTGAAGAAATTGCGGGAGATTGCCGAAGATTTGGCTTAACCCGAAGAAAACCGCTTTTTTTACCGGGAAATTTATGATATAATGAATTATTAAAAGTCATTTTTTAGTTCATTTTATGGCTAAAATGGATAGAAATTGAGGTTTGGCAATGAAAGACGCTTATGAAGAACTGACCCACGCCGTTGTAACCGGCGACGTGGAAGACATAAAAAGGCTGATACAGAAAGCCCTTGATGACGGCAAAGACGTTACCGATGTGATCAATAACGGTTTGCTCAAATCCATGCACGTGATCGGCGACCGCTTTGAAAAAAACGAGATTTACGTAACGGAACTTCTCGTGTCATCCCGCGGTGTCCGTGAAGGGATGAAGGTCATCCGCCCCCATCTGCTCTCCGCCGGTGAGGACATTCCCGTGCGGGGGAGAATCCTCATCGGTACGGTGGCCGGGGATCTTCATGATATCGGCAAAAACCTCCTCGGTCTTGTTCTGGAGGCGAGAGGCTTTGAAGTGATTGATCTCGGCGTCGATGTTTCCCCTTCCTCTTTCGTGGAAGCCGTCAGTCAATATCAACCCGATGTTCTTTGCCTTTCCGCCCTTTTGACCACAACGGTATCGGCGGTAGGTGATACAATCAAAGCTCTTTCCGGCGTGAAACACGGCACCCGTATCAGCGTTGTCGTGGGCGGTGCCGCGCTAAAGGAAGATATTGCCTCCGCCATTGGCGCCGTAGCTATCATGTCATCCAAGCCTTGTATTACCA
>CALFRX010000223.1 GCA_937919295.1 uncultured Peptococcaceae bacterium
TGAACGGGCCAAGGAAAAAGTCGTCGACCTTGCCTCCGTATTGGCAAAATACAGCAATGCCGGCATGAAGCTGCATGTCATTCATTTTACCGACATTCAGATGGCCATTCGGGAGAGCTGCAGGGAAGAGTACACCATTACGATGATGCGCCGCTTCATGTACCGCATTGCCCAGCGGGTGGCGTCATCCTTTGACGCCAAGGCGATTTTTACCGGTGAATCCGTGGGCCAGGTGGCCAGCCAGACTTTGGAGAGCATGTACGCCATCAACGAAGCCATCACCATGCCGGTGCTGCGGCCCTTATGCTGTTTTGACAAAGAGGAGATCATCGCCATTGCCCAAAAGATCGGTACCTTCGATATTTCGATCCGTCCTTATGAGGATTGCTGTACGATCTTTTTGCCGGATTATCCCAAAATCAGGCCGGATTTAAAAGATTGCCTGGAGATGGAAGCGGGAATGGATGTCGACGGCCTCATCGAGGCAGCTCTGGCCAAGAGCTATGTGCTCCACATCAAGAAAGAAACATGAAAATGAGTGATGATAGATGAAGCAACGAATCGTTGATTTCATGGAGCACAAGGATTTTCGCCCCTTAAAGCCCGAAGACCTGATGGACGCCATGGACATCCAAGACGCACAACTGAATGAATTTTTTACCAGCCTCCGCGAACTTGAAAAGGAAGGCGTGGTGATGCTTAACAAAAAGCGCCGCTACGGCCTTTGCCGCCACATGAATTTATTTGCCGGCCGTATTGAGGGCAAGGGGCCCGGCTATGGCTTTTTCATTCCCGATCAGCGCGGCAGAAGCGATATCTATATCTCCTTTGAAAATCTTCACGGCGCCCTCCACAACGACCGTGTCCTTGTCCGCGTGGTCAAGGAACAGAAATTTGTCAACGGGAAAGACGAGGGGGAAGTGGTGCGCGTTTTGGAGCGGGCTAACAGCCGCATTGTCGGCGTTTATGAGGAGGACGAGGGCGTCGGCTTTGTGATTCCCGACGATAAAAGGATTGGCCGGGACGTCTATATTCCCAAAAGCGTCAACGGCGGCGCCCGTGACGGTGATGTTGTGGTTGCGGAAATTACCAAATGGTCCGACCATAAAAAGGAAATTCGCGGCATGGTCACGGAGATCGTGGGGCGCAAAAACGCCCCGGGAACCGATATGGAAACCGTGATCCGCAAATATCAGCTGCCGGAAAAATTCTCAGAAAAAGTCATTGAAAACGCCCGTGAAATGGCAGAAAGTGAAGCGGCGGATCTTCGCGAGCGGAGAGATTTGCGGGAAAAACTGATTGTTACCATCGATGGTGCCGATGCCCGTGATTTGGACGATGCCGTATCGCTGTCTTTTGCCGATAACGGCAATTTTCTCTTAGGCGTCCACATTGCCGACGTGGGGCATTACGTCAAAGTCGGTTCCCCCCTTGATCGGGAGGCCTATCATCGCGGAACCAGTGTCTATTTTCCCGACCGTGTCATACCCATGCTGCCACAGGAGCTTTCCAACGGCATTTGTAGCCTAAACCCTCAGGAAGACCGGCTGACCCTAACCTGCCAGATGGAAATTGACGGAAAAGGCCGCGTTGTCCATAATGAGATATTTGAGTCGGTGATCCGCACCGCAAAGCGGCTGACTTATGATGAGGTCAACGCGATTCTTGAAGGCGAGGAGCATCTGCCTGAAACATCTACTAAAGTCAAGGAATTGCTTTTTGGCCTCGATCAGCTGCGGGGGGTTTTGACCGCCAAACGGCAGCGCCGTGGTGCCCTCGACTTCGATTTTCCCGAGGCAAAGGTGATTTTAAACGACGACGGCGAAGTGATAGAGATCAAAAAACGCTGCCACGGCCGTGCTGAGAGCATCATCGAGGAATGTATGATCGCGGCCAACGAGACCGTCGCGGCGGAATATTTTAACCGGGACATTCCCTTTATTTACCGTGTCCACGATCTGCCCAGCGATGACAAGATCATGGAACTGAAGGCGGTTTTAGCGCCATTTGGTTATACGTTGGGGCAGAAGCTCTATGATATCAAACCCCATACGTTTCAGCGGCTGTTGAAAAAAATCAAAGGTTCTCCCGGCGAGTATCTCCTGGAGATGGAGATCCTGCGCACCATGAGCCACGCCGTCTACGATACGGAAAACCGCGGCCATTTCGGTTTGGCTTCCGACTGCTACTCTCACTTCACCTCGCCGATTCGCCGCTATCCTGATCTTGCTATCCACCGAGTGATCAAGGATATGCTACATATGCCTTATCTCAGCGCGGAAAAAGGGGATAAGCTAAGCCGCCGTTTAAATGACGCGGCGATCCAGAGCAGTTTAAAGGAACGTCTCGCCGAAGACGCCGAGCGGGACGCCATTGACGTCAAAATGGCGCAATACATGGCCGCCCATATCGGCGAGGTATTCTCCGGCGTGATTTCCGGCGTCACCGCCTACGGTTTCTTCGTGGAACTGGAAAACACGGTGAACGGCCTCGTCCATGTATCCTCCCTGGAGGACGATTATTATGAATTTCATTCCGGCACGCGGACGCTGATGGGAACGAGGAACCGCCTTTGCTTCCGTTTGGGCGATTTGGTCAATATCCGTGTTGCCCGGGTCAACCTCGATGAACATTTGATTGACTTTGAATTTTTGGAGTTTTTGGAAAAGGAGTAAGTTATGGGAAAGCAAAATACCGGTGTCAAAGCGGTGGCGACGAACCGCCGGGCC
>CALFRX010000224.1 GCA_937919295.1 uncultured Peptococcaceae bacterium
AGTGACCGAGGAAGAGGGCTCCGGCGGTTTTCGGTTTATAAATGTAGTTTAGCGGATCGTCAACGGCGATTTCCAAGTGTTCCGGGGCGATGATATTGGCCACATCAAAGCATTGATCAAGGTCTTTGCAGAGAATCACGGCGCCGTAATCCTCCCAAGAAGCATTGGCGATTTCGTAACGTTCCATGGGTTTCAACGCTTTTTCAAGTTCTTTTTCCGTGGCTTGCGCCAGTTTTTCATCGTTGGTCACCAAATAGGAAGCGGCCAATTTATCGTGTTCCGCCTGGGAAAGCAGATCCACCGCAAGCCACGCGGGGTTGGAGGAGCTGTCGGAAACCACGCAGATTTCACTGGGACCCGCCACCATATCGATGCCGCACTGGCCGAAAACAAGTTGTTTCGCCGTGGCGACAAAGGCGTTGCCGGGGCCGGTGATTTTATCTACGGCGGGAATCGTTTCGGTGCCGTAAGCGAGAGCGGCGATGGATTGCGCGCCGCCGACTTTATAGATCTCCGTCACACCGGCGATTTTCGCGGCCACCAAAGTCACGCCGGGGATCGTACCGTCGGCAGCGGGAGGCGTCACCATGACGATCTCCGGCACACCGGCGACTTGGGCGGGAACAGCATTCATCAGCACGGAGGAAGGCAGCGGTGTTTTGCCGCCGGCGCCACCGGGTACGTAGATGCCCACGGTTTTTAAAGGCTGAATCAGCATACCCAAAGTGGTGCCGTCTGCCTTCTGCTCAAACCAGGAGTTCTCCAGTTGTTTTTTGTGGAAATAGGAGATATTCTCCGCGGCTTTTTCAATGGAGGCCAAAAGTTCTTTGTCAATTTTCGCGAAAGCTTCTTCGATTTCGGCTTCGCTGACTTTGAGATCATAGACCTCGCAGCCGTCAAATTTGGCGTTATAGAAACGCAAAGCGTCGTCGCCTTCGGCTCTGACTTTTTGGATGATATCTTTGACTATCTTTTCCACGTCGGCGCTGTTATTTTCTTTTCTTTTCTCAAGGTAGGCTTTTAAATCACGATAGTCCTCACTGTTTCGGTAATCGAATCGTTTCATTATTTATTGATTCCTCCATTGCAATTCATTTTTAAAATCATTGATCAGTTTTAGGATCATTTCATTTTTTGTTTTCATACTGACTTTGTTGACCACCATCCGAGCGGAGATATCCCCGATCACGTCTTCGTAAACGATCAGACCGTTGGCGGCTAAGGTGGCGCCGCTCTCCACGATATCGACGATGACGTCGGCCAGCCCGGTCAGGGGAGCCAATTCCACGGAACCGTTGATCTTGATGATTTCCACGCGTTCCTTTTTTTCTTCCCGGAAATACTTTTCCGCGATGTGGGGATATTTAGTGGCCACTTT
>CALFRX010000225.1 GCA_937919295.1 uncultured Peptococcaceae bacterium
GACAATAGTTGACCCCGTCTTTGTAATTATTGGTCAGGCAGGATACGCCCTCCAAACGAATATAGCGAGGGTCGGCAATAGACCCGCCGACCACGATCTCCGTATCGCCGGTGAGATCCTCCTGTTGAAGAGCGGCAACAAGCTTTTTAATCTGCGCGAAAGAGCTGTCGATCACCGTGCTGATTCCCAAAAGATCGGGGCGGTGTTCTTTCACGGCGTCCACAAAGCGCTCCACAGAAACGTCGACGCCCAGATCGACGACGTCCACACCGGAAAAGCGCAAACCGGTGCAGATCAGATCTTTACCGATATCATGAATATCGCCGCGGATGGTGCCGATCACCATCTTGCCGTCAATATGCTTTCTTTCGTAAAGACGCTCGTCTTTGATCAGGGCAAAGATATCCTGAGCCAGGGTTCCCGCGACAATGAGATCGGCAATAAAACATGTTCCATCGTTGTATTTTTCCCCCACGATGGAAAGACCGTCCATCACTTCCTGATAGATGTCTTGGACGGGGCAATGGTCAGACAACATATGTTTTGCTTTTTCCGTGGCCTCATCCAGCAAAAGCGTGCCGATCAGTTCCGATAGGGTTTTTTCCTGTTCCATTACGCATCTCCTTTCTCTCTATCAAATATAGCGAACTGATACGTACCTGTCAAGCCATGTTTTCACTTTTCCTTGCCGCAACCCTTTGAGAAAATATAACGATGCTCCCGAAAACCGGGAGCACCACAATATAGCGGGTAACCCGTATTATTTTCAAGCTCTGTTGCGGAAACAATCAGGTGTTGATCTGTTTTTGCCGCCTTAAACACGAGCAGAACCTTGGCTGCAATACCGACGATAATGCTTCTATGCCCCCAAAATGATTATTACCAATCACCGCGGGAAACCAAATAATCCCCTTGAACGTTACCGTTGTTTTTCCTATTTTCCCTATTTTCCCTATTTATCCTATTTATCTTATTTATCCTATTTATCTTATTTATCTTATTCATTATATCCTTGGCCATTTTATCATGATAACGGTGAATCTTTGTCCCCCTCCGTCAAAAACAAGTGGATTCTATGGACATCGCGTACAATATTATGCCAGAAAGCTTCCTGCCTGCCCATATCAATGGAGACCAGCATATTAAAAAATTTTTCCGTAAAGCACTTGACTTTTCAGCAAAGGGATGTTATTATAAATATTGTATTCTAAATGTCTAATTGTCTCACATGTTTTTGTAAGTCATTGTTCGTTTAATGATTTACACGCCATGTGTTTTTTTGTGCAGCATGGATACAAATATAGTAAGGAGGTACCCATCATGAACAGTGGTACAGTAAAATGGTTTAATTCTGAAAAAGGTTTTGGCTTTATTACCAATGATAACGGTGGCGACGATTTGTTTGTTCATTTCTCCGCCATTCAAAGCGACGGATATAAAAGCCTTGATGAAGGGGCAAAAGTTACTTTTGACGTAGAGCAAGATCCGAAAAACAGCAAAAAAATGCGGGCCGTCAACGTCAGAATCGCCTAAACCTAAAAAAACAGTACCGCCGGACAAAAGTCCGGCGGTATTTTTTATTTTACGTTACTCCTCGCCGCCCTCCTCGTCCTGGAAGAAGGTGCTGCAGTCCGCGGCCATTTGTGCGGTATGTTCCCATTGAAGGTTATGGCCGACGCCATCATAGGCGATAAATTCGGCGAAGGGTATGAGCTCTTTCAGCTGATCTTGTTTATCTTCCCAATATTTTCAACGACCCAATAACATTAATTTCATCGTAATAGCGCAGCTTCAATTGGTTGATGCCGCAGATTTTACTGATCTCACCGATGGTATATAAATTTTCCTTTATGTCCTCACCTCCCCCCGATTGTATCATAAACGCTCTAAAAAAAGCAAAATCCCCCCAAAAAGGAGGGGGGCAAGGAAAAGAAAAAAGCCAAGGAAATCGCCTGAAAGCGATACAAAGTAGATGCAAAAGGAGATCATTTCATCAAGTTTAAAGTAAAAAAACAGCACAAAACCTCAAAGGTTCTGTGCGGATTTCCCAAAACGATTTGCAAAACAGTGCAACCATCAAAGCAAGTATCCTGACTTAACTTCATCAATCTTTACCGCCTTCTCGGTTTCCCAATGGCTTTATGGAAAGATCTCCGTATTACAGTGGCCGTTTCCGTTGGGGATTCTCACCCCGATTCCATAACTTTGACCTTATTCAATTACTGAACTTTGGTTTATTATAGCAGACGAGGGCTTTTTTGTCAATCATTATTGATAGTCTGTAAGCTTTGTCCCTTGATAGTAATGAGCGAGGATTTCCTCATAGGTATATCCTGCCTCCGCCATGCCGTTGGCGCCATATTGACAAAGACCGACACCGTGGCCAAAGCCGGTGGTGGTGATTTCTAACATATCGCCATCGGGATTTAGGCTAAACTTGGTGGAGTTGAGCCCCAGCGCCCTGCGGAAATCCGTGGCGGAGAAGGTCAGCCCGGCGTAAGATACCGATTGCACCCGACCGCTATCCGTCTTCCCGGAGGCTTCCGGCACTTCCGCCACCTTTTCCCCGTTAGCCACGGCAATACAA
The DNA here is from genome assembly GCA_937919295.1 of uncultured Peptococcaceae bacterium. Lineage (GTDB taxonomy): Bacteria > Bacillota > Dehalobacteriia > UBA7702 > UBA7702 > UBA7702. The sequence goes on from CALFRX010000225.1 coordinate 2,588, forward strand.
GGCGAAGTGCCGTCTCCCAAGAGCCAGGGCAGATCGGCAAGGGCGACCTCTACGGTCTCTTCGTAACGGGACGCGTCTTTATCCCAGCGACAGGCGACGCTTTGGAGATACGGATAATCGGTCCCCCAAACTTCCTTGGCGGAAGCCGTCTTACCACCGCAGGTGGAACAGTAATAGGTGTAAGCGATCTCGCCGTCGTAAGTCAAAATTTGATTGCCCGTTGCGGTTACGGCATCGCTGATCTTTTGATATTTTTCGTTAAACTCACTGCCCCAGGTCTCCTTCAAGGTTTCCGTATCGTAATAGGCCTGACAGTGGCCGGAGTCGTCACAGAGATCGCCATGGTCAGGATCGGCAACCCAGGAATCATCTGCCATTTTTCGCACAGCGTAGGTGCGGGCGATCACAGCTTGGGCTTTCAACGCTTCCTCTGCGAAATTCACCGGCATTTCCGCGGACACAACGCCAATGACGTATGTCTCTAAATCCATCGTTTCAATTTTTCCTGTTTCCGTGCGCAGCAGGGAAACGGTAATATCCTCCGCCGCCTGGTCCGTATAGGGCGCCAGTTTTGCCAAAGTCTCATCCCGCCCCTGGGAAGAATGCACCTGCAGCAACAAAAAGGCGCAGGGAAAAAGGATCAAAAGCCAGACCCACTGTAACAGTTGAGGACGGCGGCGGTAACGCCGCCGGAATCGATATCTCACACTCCCGCCTCCTTCTCTCTATTCTATGAACAGGAAGGATGATTATGTCAGAAATCGGAGAAAACCACGGGAGAGCCAATATAGATGATCGTGGACTGATCCTTCTCATTGTCGGACAGCGCTACCTGTAGGTTGATTTTACGATTATCGGAAGTGATGCTGTCGGCAATCAGTTTTGTATAACCGCTGTAGCTGACGTAGCCGTCATCGCTGATTTTTTCTTCGATTTTCCCATCCAAAGCCTTAAAAATCGCCTTGGCGATCTTCTTCTTTTCCCGCTTCGATTTCAACGCGTCATATTTCCCTTCGATCAGCAGGGAAGGATCGCTTTTCGAGGAAACGGCGGCAAAGATCGTGCCGAGGTACGTATCAACTTCATCGATATCGCGAACACCCTGTTCATCGCTGAGATTAACGATGAGATACGTTTCACTGCCGCTGTCCTCATCGGCCATACTCTGCAACACGAGATCGATTTCGTAGCCCTGTTCCGTATTGCCGAATACCGTAATACCGGCGTAGGACTGATCGTCATACTCGTCAATGGACAGAAGATCGTCATCGCCGAGGACTTCTTTGATGCTTTCATAAAAGGAGAACAGTTCTTCGCCGTCGTGGAAGGCAGTGTCGATCTGACACCAGCCTTGAGCCGTGATGCGGGTAAAATCGGCCTCACTTTCTTTGAACGCCGTCAAAAGCGGCGTATCAACCACCGCCGACGCCTCTTCCGCAGAGGGCAGCTTCATCAGCGTCATCAAAAAGGTGCAGGCAATCAGAGCAATGAAGATACCGATCACGATCAGTTGATTTTTACGATTATTATATTTTGCCATAAAATAACCTCCCAATGGCAGTATTTACCAATGGGAGGGAAAATATACAAAAATGGGCTATCCTGTGGGGAAGTCCTAAAAACATTATTATGAGCAAAGTCGGCTTCTGATCTTCTGTCAGAAACCGACTCCCTTTTTGTGGGGTCTCTCTTTTGAAAAGCACCACTGTTTTATTTTTCGGTTTTGGCGATTTTAATTCTCAGAATTGCTCTTTTCAGCGCTAATTCCGCCCGCAGAGCGTCTAAATCGGGAGTGGGGTTAGCGAGGCGTTCTTCCGCCCGGGCTTTGGCTTTTTCAGCCCGCGCCACATCGATATCTTCGCTTCTTTCAGCGGATTTCGCTAAAACAACCGCTTTATCGTCGCAGACGTCGAGAAAGCCGCCGGAGATAAAGAAGGTCTCCTGCTTCCCGTCACCGTCATCGACGTTTAGTTCGCCGACGTCAAGGGCGGTTACAATGGGCGTATGGCGGGGATAGATCCCGATGCCGCCGACAAGGGCGGGAGCGTGAAGGTAATAAACATCGGCAGAATAGATCTTTTTCTCGGGGGTTACAATCTCCAGAGAGATGCGTTTATCTGTCATGATTATTCACTTCCTTCGAGTTTTTTCGCCTTTTCTACCGCGTCTTCAATGGTACCCACGAGGAGGAATGCCTGTTCGGGCAAGTCGTCGTATTTCCCGTCGAGGATTTCTTTGAAGCCGCGGATCGTTTCTTTCAAAGGAACGTATTTCCCTTCCATACCGGTAAACTGTTCCGCTACGTGGAAGGGCTGGGAGAGGAATCTTTGGATCTTACGCGCTCTGGACACGGTGAGTTTATCCTCATCGGATAATTCATCCATGCCGAGAATGGCGATGATATCCTGTAATTCCGTGTAGCGCTGGAGTACCATCTGTACGGCGCGGGCCGTGCTATAATGCTCTTCCCCTAAGATATGGGGTTCCAGAATTCTGGAGGTGGAATCCAAGGGGTCAACAGCGGGGTAGATCCCCAATTCCACAATTTTACGGGAAAGCACAGTGGT
>CALFRX010000226.1 GCA_937919295.1 uncultured Peptococcaceae bacterium
CCCTACAGGACGCTCTTCCGATCTATTCTTTCAGCAAGAGAGTATAAAACGCGGCATTCCGCTTCAATATCTTCACTGCCGAAAATCGCGGAGACGAGAGCCACGCCGTCGACGCCGCTGCCGGCAAGTTCCAGCAGATTGCCCCGGGTAATGCCGCCGATGGCGACCGTGGGGAGGGCTACCGCGTCACAGATCGCCTTCAGCGTTGCGAGACTGACCGCGTCGGCATCTAATTTCGTCGCGGTGGCAAAAACCGCGCCGACGCCGAGATAGTCGGCGCCGCCTTGTTCTGCAAGGACTGCCTGTTCTACATTTTGGGCGGAGACGCCGACGATCATTTTACGACCAACGAGCGCGCGGATATCTTTCGCGTCCATATCGTGTTGACCGACATGAATCCCATCGGCGCCGCACTTTATGGCGACATTGACGTTATCATTGACGATCAGGGGGACGTGATAAGCGCGGCAAAGCTCTTTTAAAATCAGCGCTTCTTTGAGAAACGCGTCGTCGTCAAGGGTTTTTTCCCGCAACTGGATACAGGTAGCGCCGCCTTTCAAGGCGCGCTCAACTTGTTCCTGCAATGTTTCTTTACCGCACCAGCTCCTGTCGGTGACGGCATAGAGCAGCATGGATTTTTTTACGTGATCAGCGTAATTCATATTTCGCACCGCTTTCGAGTTCGTCTCCGGAAAGACGGTAAACCGCGTCAAGGATATAATTTCGGTAGGAGGCGTTGCCGTCAAGATCCGTCATGCGTTCATAGGCTTTTTCGCCGCAAAGCCCCATGGCGCAAACGGCCCCTACCGTAGCAAGGAGCGGCGATTCGGGATTGGCGGTAAGATACGCCGCGATCAGACAGGAAAGCTGACAGCCGGTACCGGTAAGTTTACTCATGAAGGGATGCCCATTAAAGATGCAAAAAGCCCCTTTGCCATCGCTGACAATGTCAATGGCGCCGGTGATGACGATGATGGCGCCAGTTTCAAGGGATAGGTTTTTCGCGAGAGCCACCGTTTGATTGAGGGTCGCGCCGGTTACCGCGTCGGCATCATCGGCATCGACGCCTTTTGTTGTGCCGCGACCCATGGCGATGGTTTTGATTTCGGAAATGTTACCGCGAATCACCGTGAATTTCACTTCTTTCAGCAGGCGGAAAGCTGTTTCTGTGCGCAGTTTTGAAGCACCGGCGCCCACGGGATCAAGGACAACGGGATGGCTTAGCTCATTGGCCTTTTGACCAGCCACAAACATGGCGGGAATCGTATTTTGATTCAAAGTTCCGATATTGATGGTAAGGCCGCCGCAAAGTGAGGTGATCTCCGCCGCCTCGTCAATGTCGTCAGCCATGATCGGTGAAGCGCCGCAGCCAAGCAAAATATTAGCGCAGTCGTTGACCGTAACGTAATTGGTGATATTATGGATGAGGGGTGTTTTTTCCCTCACTTTGAGCAGCATCTCTTTCAGCATTTCTCTTGTCCTCCTATGATCTTATGATCTTATTTTTTATGACCGCCAACAGGCCGATGATGACCATGACCGGCAGGCTGATGCCGACGGGGGTATCGATGGAAAGGAAAAGGCGGTAAATCACAAAGCCGATGAGCCACAGAATAAGATTGTACCAGACGACGTTTTGCTTCGAGCAGTCTTTTTTGAAAAAGAAGTAATCCACAATCATAATGGCGATCATCGGTGCAAAGACCGAACCGATCAGATAGAGAAAGTTTTCAAGCTGAGTGATCGGTGTGAATATGGCAAGAAGCGTACCGGCGATGCAGATGACCGCCGCCGCCGGTTTTTCCTTGATCCGCGGCGAAATACTCACAGCGCTGACGCCGGCGGAATGCGTATCAAGGAACGTCGTCGTTACCGTGGAAAATACCACAATGATCAAGGCGCCTGCGCCAAGGCCGGCTTTTAACAGTATGGCGGTAACGTCGCTCTCTCCGGTGTAAATCGCGGCGCCCATACCGATCAGATACATCCAGGAACTGACCGCAAAATACACCAACACACTGACCGTCGTAGCACCTAAGGGCTTTTTCGCCGTGCGGGTATAATCAGAAATCAGCGGCAGCCAGGAGAGGGGCATCGCCACGGCCAATTCCACCGCGGCGCCGAAACTGATGCTGTCGTCGGCCTGAAATCCAGTGCTGACGGTAAACGCCGATTTACTCAAAAGAACCATTAGAATCAATAAAGCGCTCATGGCGACGAGATTAAGCTTTCCGAGTTTGCGGACGCCGACCGCGATCCAAAGGATGATGAAAGCGCCGATGATCACGGACCAGATCGGAAGAGCACACGTCTGAACTCCA
>CALFRX010000227.1 GCA_937919295.1 uncultured Peptococcaceae bacterium
TTGCAACGGATGTGGGACAGCATCAAATGTGGAGCGCTTTGCTTTATCAATCAAAAAATCCTCGTTCCTTCCTATCCTCCGGCGGCCTGGGTACCATGGGCTATGGCCTGCCCGCGGCCATTGGCGCTCAAATCGGCAGAGAAAAGGAAGAAGTTTGGGTCTTTATCGGCGATGGCGGTTTTCTGATGAACTGTCAGGAAATGGCCACTGCCGTGGAACATCAATTGCCCATTAAAGTCGTAGTTTTGAACAACCGCTGTCTCGGCATGGTACAGCAATGGCAGCGGCTGTTCTTCAACGGTCATATGAGTCATTCACAGTTTCAGGTCGATACCAATTTCGCGAAATTAGCCGAAGCCTTCGGTGCCGCGGCTCAACGGGTCACTGAACGCAAAGACTTAGAAGAAGCCCTCATGGAAGCCAAAAACGCCAAAGGTCCTTACCTCGTTGAAGTGATGGTTACCCCCGATGAAAATGTATACCCCATGGTTCCCGCGGGAGCCTCGTTGGAAGAAATGATGGAATGGAGTGATTTCTAATGGAACGCAAACACACCTTTGCCGTTACCGTGGAAAACCGTCCCGGGGTGCTCACCCATGTTGTGGGACTCATTGCCAGAAGAGGTTTCAATATTGATACGATCAACGCAGGCAACTGCGGTGAAGAAGATAAAACCCGTATTTGCGTCGTGGTGGACGTGGCCGACGACGATGAACTGAAACAGATCTATCACCAGATCGCGAAACTCGTGGAAGTTGATAAGATTGAGGATTTAACCTCCACCCCGTCGATCAACCGGGAAATGGCCCTGATCAAAGTCAGCGCCCTGCAGGGACACCGCTCCGATATCATCGACATCGTCAATATCTTTCGCGCCAAAATCGTCGATGCGCATCCCGAAACCATGGTCATCGAAATGACCGGAGATGAAGATAAGATCGACGCGATTTGCCTACTTTTGGCGGAAATGGGCATCATCGAAGTGGTGCGTAGCGGCAAAATTGCCATCAATCGCGGCTAAATAAGTATAAAAAAAGGGTGTCCCTTCCTATACATTTGCATCCATAGGAAGGGACACCCACTTTTTTATTTTTTTAACTTTTTATCACACTTATACTAGAAGCGACTGTAAATATCTGCCGTACTCCGTGGCGGAAAGTTCCTCGGCGGCTTTGGCCAAAGCTTCTCTGTCGATAAGGCCGTGCCCATAAGCGATGGCCTCCAAATTACCCAGTTGCTCTCCGGTTTCGCCTTGGTAGCCGCGGACGGCAGAGGCGGCCTGATACATGCTTTCTGCGGTTCCCGTATCGAACCAAGAAAACTCATTTGCCAGCGGGATCACGCAAAGCGCCCCCTGATCCAGATAGGCGTTATTCACGGCGGTAATTTCCAGCTCCCCTCGGGCCGAAGGGGTGACGGTTTTGGCAATTTCCACCACGCGGTTGTCGTAAAAATAAAGGCCGGGGATAATGTAGTTGGATTTGGGCTTTGCGGGCTTTTCCTCAATGGAAAGGGCTTTGCCGTTCTCTCCGATCTCCACGACGCCGAAGGGCCGGGGATCCTCCATATAATAACCGAAAACCGTCGCGCCCTCTTTGAGGGACGCGGCTTTTTTCAGATCGTCACTGAAATGGGGTCCGTAAAAAATATTGTCGCCCAGAATCAAGCAGACGTCGTCGCTGCCGATGAATTCCTCGCCGACCATAAAGGCATCAGCAATGCCGCGGGGAACAAGTTGTTCCCGATAGGAAACAGAGACGCCGTAACGGCTGCCATCCCCCAGCAATTCGCGAAAGGGCCCCTCCCCCCCCGGTGGTACGATCACTAAAATTTCCGTGATCCCCGCCATCATCAAAGTGGCCAGGGGATAACAGATCATCGGTTTATCGTAAATCGGTAAAAGCGGTTTACAGCAAGGTTTTGTCATGGGATATAAGCGGGTACCCTTCCCCGCCGAGAGGACGATTCCTTTCATCTTACGCTCCTTTATTCCACGGCCTCCAACATGATATCGCTGAGAGACATGGTTTTCGCCGCGGCCTCTCGTTCATTCTTAGCGCGGACGGAATAATATATTTTTAGTTTCGGCTCTGTACCGGAAGGACGCACCGCCACCCAGGAACCGTCGTCAAAAACGTATTTCAGCACATCGGCGCCGGGCAGACCGTAAAGGCCGTCGATATAGTCGTCGATACGGACTTGTTCCGTGCCGAAAAGGGTTTCATTTTCCCTCAGGGACGCCATAATCTCTTTCATCCTGGCCATCCCGGCGCTGCCGGGGAAGGTCACGGAATCCATGGAATCAAGATAAAAACCAAAACGGTGGTGCAAGGATTCTAAAATATCGTAAAGGCCGAACCCTTTTTCTTTATAATACGCCGCCATTTCACAAATGAGCAGGGAGGAAACGACAGCGTCTTTATCCCGGACATGTTTGCCGATGAGAAAACCATAACTTTCTTCATAACCTAAGACAAAGTCTTTTTCACCGCTTTTTTCGTAAGCGGTCATGGCTTCCCCGATGTATTTAAAGCCTGTCAGCGTTTCCACGGTCTCGACGCCGAACTTCTTGGCCACAGCGGCGCCAAAATCATTGGTTACGATGGATTTTAGGATGACGGCATTCTTCTTCAATTTTTCTTTTCTTCTGGTTAACACGTAATGGATGAGGAGCGCACCAATCTGGTTGCCGTTTAAGAGACGATAGCCCTCCCCTGTTTTGACCGCGACGCCGACGCGGTCGCAGTCGGGATCGGTGCCGAGAACGAGATCAGCGTCTTCCCGCTCCGCCTGGGCGATGCCCATGGCCAAAGCGTCATGCTCTTCGGGATTGGGCTTTTTCACCGTAGGGAAATCGCCGTCAGGAGCGGCCTGTTCCGGCACGATGGAAACAGGATACCCCTTGGCCTTCAAGACAAAGTTGATCGGTACATAACCGGTGCCGTGAAGGGGTGTATACACCGTTTTCAAGGCTGCCACCGCCTCTTTGGCGATGGGGTAGATCGGAAGAGCACACGTCTGAACTC
>CALFRX010000228.1 GCA_937919295.1 uncultured Peptococcaceae bacterium
GCCCATTCTGCCGATGTCGTTACCGCAGGTGTCCACAACGTCCCCGGCGACGATTGCCGCCGATACGCTTTTAGTCAACGCGGAGAATCTTGCCTGTCAGCTCATTGCCCGCGCCGCCGCGGCAGACGCTCGCATCTTCTATTCCTCCGATGCCGGCGCGCCCAATCTTTTTGACGCGGGGATTGATTACGAAAACAGTGAATATGTACTTTTGTCCGCCGCTGACTGTGACATGGCCCGTTTCTATGATCTGCCCAGCGCCATGGGTTGCAGTGTGGAATTTAAGGACTTCTCTAACAAAGCCGGTTTTGAACGGAATGTCTTTCGCTGCGCTCTCAAACTCTTGACCAGAGTTGATGTGGCCTGCTGGGTGGGAACGAGAAACAGCTGTTTGAGTAGTTCCTTGATCGATGTGATGCTGGATTTGGAAGTCTGCCGTCATGCCAAGGCCTATTTCCGCAACTTTGAAGTGAACGACGAAACCTTGGCCCTGGACATCATTGCCCAACAGGGTCCCCGCGGCAATTACCTTGATCATGAGCACACCTTTAAACATTTCAGAGAAAATATCTTTACGGACAAAGCGGAAAACTGCTACCTCTTCGCCGACGGTTACGCCAACCACCGTCAGGCCGCCAAGGATAAAATGGAAGCGATCATCGCCGAGCATCAACCGCCGGCTTTTGACGAAGCTCTTGTCAAAGAGATTGATCTGATTGCGGCTAAAGCAGAAAAACAGTTTAAGAAATAATACAAGAAATCAAGTCGAAAAGAAAGGAGTTCCTAAAAATGAAAAGAAACTTAGAGACAGGAAGGACATCGTTCTCCGGTTTCAGTCTCAATGTTTTCAGTGATGACGACTGTTTTAAAATCCATCTCGATACCCTTGAATTGCTGGAAACCGTCGGTCTCTTTTGTGAAAGCCAGCGGGCCTTGGAAATCTTTGAAGCCGGCGGCTGCCGCGTTGATTATGAAAAGAAAAATGTTAAAATTCCCGCCTGGCTTGTGGAAGATTCTGTTCACAAAGCGCCGCCCCGTGTATTGATGGCGGGCCGCGATCCCAAACATGACGTGGTTCTTGAAGGCGGTCGGGTCAACTTCCTTACCTTTGGTGAAGGAATCATGGTCATCGATCCCTATACCGGTGAGCGTCGTCCCTCTACCAAGCAGGACATCGGCGACGTGGCCAAATTGTGCGACGCTCTGGAAAACGTCGATGTCATCGAACAGACTTTGAACGCCAGGGACAAAGATGAACGCGTGGCCATGCTGCATAACGCCGAGGCTACTTTAAGCAACACCACCAAACATCAGAGCCAGGGCGCCGACAATGCCCACCAGGCGAAGCTCGCCATCGAAATGGCCGCCGCCATTGTGGGCGGCAAAGATAAGCTCAAAGACCGCCCCATCATCTCCGGCGGCGGTTGTCCCGTGAGCCCCTTAACGTTACCCGAAGGCAATACAGAGCAACTAATCGAATACGCTTCGGTGGGCTTGCCCTGCAATCCTTTGTCCATGGCGATGGCCGGCGGTTCCACCCCCGTGACGCTGGCCGGAACCATGGTGGTACATAACGCCGAAATTCTGGCTTACATTGTCATGATTCAGCTGGTGAACCCCGGCAATCCCTGCACTTACGGAAGTTCTACCACCATTCTTGACCTGCGCCGTGCCGTGGCCACCGTCGGCTGTCCCGAACTGGGCATGATCAGCGCCGCCGTTGCCCGGATGGCTCATTATTACAAGATTCCCAGTTTCGTCGCGGGTACCTAGGCAGACAGTAAGCTCTCGGATATTCAAGCCGGTCATGAAAAGACCCTCACTGCTCTGTTACCGGCATTGGCCGGCGCTAATCTCATTTACGGGCTGGGAATGTTGGAATCCGGTATTACCTTGGGCTATGGCCAGATGGTCATGGACGCCGAGTTTGCCGGCATGATCCGCTACGTTCTTCAGGGGATTCCCGTCAATGACTACACTTTGGATTGCGACTCCATCCGTCGTGTCGGCCCTGGCGGCAACCATCTTACCGAACCGTTGACTGTGGAGCATACCAGAGGGTATCAATCCCTGTCTAAGTTCATTGACCGCAATCTGATGGATAACTGGCTGTTAGAAGGTGGCGTCGATCTGAAAACGAAGTGCGACGATGAAGCAAAGAGAATCCTGGAAACGCATCAGCCGGCGCCGCTGTCGGAATATGCCGCGGGAACCATCCGGGAAATTGTACAAAAAGAAGAAAGAGACCTCGGTATTGTTGTTTAAAGGTTGCCCCATTTCCGGGGAGCTTTGCTCCCCGGAAAACATCTTTATCCATAAGGAGATATGATTATGAGTTCTGAAGCCGTTAAACCAAAACCGCTCAGCGCGAGGGATCTGTTCTTGGGTATCATCTTGTTTATGCTTTTCCTCGATTCCGGTACCGCCTCCTCGGCTATGGGCCTGAGTTCCATTACCTGGTACCTGATTTTGGGCGTGATTTTTTTCCTGCCTTCCGCTTTGACCACAGCAGAGCTGGGTTCCACCTACCCCTCTGAGGGCGGCCTTTACCATTGGGTGAAAATCTCCTTAGGCGCCAACAACGCCTGCCGGGTCGCCTGGTATTATTGGCTGAACAACGCGATTTGGGTCGCTTCCGCCACCATCTTCGTGATGGATGTGGTCAGCAAGATGATTACGTTATTGAGCGGATTTGAAATCCCGTTCTTTTGGTACCTCGCCGCTTCCTGTGTTCTTGTTTGGGTCTATGTGTTTCTTGCCGCGCAGCCCCAAAATGAATCGACCCGCGTGCGTAACCTTGGCGGTATCGCCAAATTGACCATCGTCGGTTGTCTTGTGTTTTGCGCCATTGCCTTTTTGGTGAAAAATGGTGGCCAGATGGCAACTGAGTTCAACCCTTCAGTCTTCAAGCCCTCCATGGGCGCGGCCTTCGCCTTTTTCCCGGCTTTGATCTATAACGTCATGGGCTTCGACGCCATCAGCGCCATCGGCGGCAGCAATATCAAGGATCCCGGTAGAGATTTACC
>CALFRX010000229.1 GCA_937919295.1 uncultured Peptococcaceae bacterium
GCCATGGAGAAGTCGGTATATTGGTTGAGAACAGTGGTACCGTCGGCGGCAACGATTTCACAGATATTGGTATCGGCCTTAACGGCGGTGGGCAGGGCGGCGCAGAACAGTAGCGCCATAGCCAGAGTCAGGAACCATGGCAGTAGCTTTTTCGCCGTGATTTTTTTAATCACTTTTATTCCCCCTCTCGTATTCACAGGTGATGGTTTTATTCAAATTGCCTTTTAACTGTTCAAGGAGATTTTCATACTTTGTTTCGGGGCTGAATGTTCCCCGATATACCTTGCTTTTGGTTTGGATCTCAATGCTCAGGGATTTTTCATTTCGGATCGTGATGCTCTCTATCTCCTCTTCGGGGATCACAATCGTTGGAGCTTCGTCATTTTTAGGCGCAATCACCATTTTGCCCGCACCGACCTGCAGCAAAAACAGTTTTGTTTCAAAAAACCCGGTTTGTAAGCGAAATTCGAAAAACAACGTCTTCACCTCACATTCATTGTCTTTGTCTTCATTATAGTAGATATCAGTTTTTTGATGAATGGGTTTGGATGATTTGACAATGCCAGTTTGCAGTCATGAATCATGACAAAAAGATTGTTTTTTGATGAACATTTTGATAAAATCAAAGAAGGGGTGGTTGATTTGGAATTTTCGGAATTTCATGAAAAACTCAATTTTTTGATGAAGTTGACCAATACCACAAACAGTGCTTTGTCCCTTAATATCAAGCTTGACGCGTCCTATATCAGCCGTTTGCGCCGGGGGGTGCGTCATGCTCCCAAAAATCCGGACTGCATTAAGGTAATGGCATCTTATTTTGCCAAGGCGTGCAAGTTGGATTATCAGCGAAAGTCGCTGGCGGAAGCGTTAAAGCTCCCGATCGCTGCCACCTCTTACGAGGGGCTTACCGGGGAAATCACCAAATGGCTCACGGACAAAGACCGCAACAGCGCCATGGTCGTGGGTGATTTTCTCACGGGGTTTTCCAATTTCAGCGCTAGACAGGCCCCCTGCAATCACCGGATTGACGATAACGCGGACGATTATCCCCAAACCGATCTTTCCGTTTACTACGGTGTGGAGGGAAAGCGCCGTGGGGCCCTCCATTTCCTTGCCGCAGTTACCGCCCAGGATAAGCCCAGGACACTGCTGCTTTTCAGCGATGAGCCAATGGATTGGCTGACGGCGGATAAGGCCTATATCGCCAAATGGGCGTCTTTCATGAAACAGGTGCTGGCCCAGGGTAACCGGATCACCATCATTCACACGGTCAGCCGGGATCTCGATGAGATGCTTAACGCCATCAATCAATGGATGCCCCTCTATATGACGGGATTGATTGCGCCCTATTTTTATCCCAAAAAGCGCGACGGGATCTTCAGAAGGACGCTTTTTATCGCCCCCGGCGTTGCGGCGATGGTTTCAAATTCCATCGCTAGTTCCGTAGAAGGCGCCGCAAATTTCCTTTTCAGAAACGATGATGTCATCCAGACCTTTGCCGAAGAGTTCCTTCAGTATCTAAGGCAATGCAAACCGCTGATACAAATCTATACGGCGAAGGAGAAGGCGGCCTATTTTAGCACCCTTATAGAATTTGAAAAAGAAAAAGGCAACGCCCTGGTCAAAACAGAATCCCTGTCTTTGTTGACGATGCCGAAAAAGGTGGCGTCCCAAATTATGGCGCGCATGGGTATGAACCAGGAAGATCTGATGATACTGGAAAAACAGAGAAAGCAGCTTTTTGAAACCAACGTTCTTGATCACGATTTTACCGAAATCATCCATCTTTTTAACGCCGATGAGATGAAGCGCGGCCAAATCAAAGTGGCCTTTTCCGAAATGCTCTGCGGCGGTATGGCCTACTATACCCCGGAAGAATATATTCTCCACCTGGAACACCTGATTGTACTTTTGGAAAAATACGATCATTTCCACATACACCTAATCCAAGGGGAAGAGGAAACCAATTACATGGTATACGTCCGGGAAGAACTCGGCGCCATCATTGCAAAAACTTCCGCGGCGCCAGTGGTTCTGGCCATCAACGAGTCCAATTTAACGGCGGCCTTTTGGGATTTTCTCCGGGTTTTACCGGTAGAAAAGGCCTACTCCTTCCCGGATAACACCGAAACCGCAAAAAAATTATCGGTACATATCCGGCAATTGAAGAAAAGTTTGTCCTCCATATAAAAAAGCACCTGCCTTTCATTAAGGCAGGTGCTTCCCGTTCCTTCGCCGTAAGCAGTCCCTCCACGATATCGGCCTTCCCCTTTGCTTTCACCGCTGTTTTGATTTCCT
>CALFRX010000230.1 GCA_937919295.1 uncultured Peptococcaceae bacterium
CCCGCCAATGTGAAAGCCCTCGGTGTGGACGTTTCCTATTGGCAAAAGTCCATTGACTGGCAGCAGGTGAAGGCTGACGGCATTGATTTCGCCATGATCCGTGCTGCGGGCAGGGAATTTGACACCGGCGTGATTACCACGGATCCCTGGTTTGAGCAGAATATCAGAGGTGCCCAGGCCGCGGGTATCAAAGTAGGGGCTTATATTTTCTCTCAGGCGATAACGGAAGCGGAAGCCAGGGAAGAAGCCCAATATCTGATTAATCTTGTTTCCGCGTATAACATGGAATTGCCCATCGTGATGGATTATGAATTCAGAAACAACAAAAAAGACGGCAGTTTGGGACGTTTGACGGCGGCGAAATTGAGTAAACGCCAGGGTACCGACGTCTGTCTCGCTTTTTGTGAGGAGGTAAAAGACCATGGTTACATTCCCATGCTGTATGCCAATACCGATATGTTGAACCATTTATATCCGGAAGAACTAAAAAGTAATATGGATCTTTGGTACGCCCGTTACGGCGATACGCCGTATATCACGGGATTCGCCCTTTGGCAATATGCCAACAGTGGTTCTGTAAAGGGGATTTCCGGTAACGTCGACTGCAACTTCAGCTTTGTTGACCTCGATGAACTGGGTATGCCTTTTGACGACGTGGTTCAGGGAAAATGGTATTTTAACAGTGTGCTTTATGTTTACCAGCACCGTTTGTTTAACGGGACTTCCGCCAGTATGTTTTCCCCTAACGCGCCGATGAACCGGGGGATGCTCGCCACCGTACTCTATCGTCTCGAAGGTTCTCCGGCTGTCAGTGGCGCAACCGCGTTTCGCGATGTCGAAACCGGCTCCTGGTATGAGAACGGGGTGCGTTGGGCGGAGCAAAACGGGATCGTCAACGGTGTAAGCGCCGATCAATTCAGTCCCAATGCAGATTTGACCAGAGAGCAAATTGCCGCGATGTTATATCGTTATAGCCAATATAAAGGATATGACGTCACGGTCAGCGGCGCTCTAACGGGTTATCGCGACGGCAACCGCGTTTCCCCCTATGCTGTCACGGCGATGCAATGGGCTGTGGGCAACAGCTATCTCCGCGGTGTTACCGATCAGACCCTTTGTCCTGGGGAGTGCGGGATTCGCGCCCAAGTAGCAACGATTTTGATGCGATTCTGCGGGGCTCACGGAGCAAGCGAATAAGCGTAAAAGACAATCTGCCGACGAAAGGAAACGATGATGGGAAGAGGAAGGAAACGCCGGAAAAAAAAGGTATTGCCCCTGCTTTTCCTCGTTTTAGCGCTGCTTTTATGTTTCACCGCCCTTTACCAATGGCGGACCGCCGAGCATATTTACTATAGCCCCTATACGGGTTTATCCTATACCACGCCTGCTTTGGTGAAGGCGGTGGGCATCGACGTTTCCCAGCACCAGGGCGCCATCGATTGGTCGGCGGTCAAGGCCGACGGTATTGATTTTGCCTATATCCGCGCAGCTTATCGCGGGACGAGTACGGGAGCCCTTGCCGTTGATACGAGGTTTTCCGCGAACATTGAGGAGGCCCAGGCCGCCGGTATCAAAGTCGGTGTCTATATCTTTTCCCAAGCGATTACAGCCCAGGAAGCGGAAGAAGAAGCCGCTTTTGTGCTATCCCTCGTTTCCGGCTGCGATCTTGATTTGCCCCTTGTGCTGGATTACGAGTTTGATGAGAGTCACGCGGGGCGCTTGGCCACGGCTGAACTTAGCACAGAGGAAAGAACCGCCATCGTCCTGGCCTTCTGTGATTACGTGACAAAGGAGGGGTTTTCCCCGATGGTTTACGGGAATGCCCATATGCTGGAAAACAATTTGCAAGCGGTCGAGATTGGCGAAAAGGCAGCGATCTGGTATGCCAATTATAATGATACGACGCTGACAAAGTCGTATGCCCTATGGCAATATACGGAAAGCGGTACCGTGGCGGGGATCTCCGGCAATGTCGATTGTGATTTTGCTTTTACCGTGCTTCACCGCTAAGGCGGACTAAAAGCAAAGGAAAGCGTTAACACGCCTGTTTTTTCTTGACAAAGGACGAAAACCGTGTTAAACTGTGTAAAGTATTTTTCCTTGACAGGTGATCTTATGGATGAAATCGGCAGAAAAGCCCTGCTTTTTGATTTTTACGGCCCTTTGCTCACCGCGAAGCAGCGGCAGATTTACGATTATTTTGTCGGTGAGGACATGAGCCTCGGCGAGATCGCCGAAGCCACAGGCGTCAGCCGTCAGGCTGTTCACGACATGGTACGGCGCACCGCCGGGATATTGGAATCCTATGAGGAAAAGCTCGGTCTCGCCCAGAAATTCATGGATATCGAAATTCACTTGAGCAGGATCCGCCTGCTGGTGACAGAGGAAGCTACAGAGGAACATTACAGGGAGATCGCAAGGGAAATCGAAGCGATCGACGTGATTGAAAGGAAATAGAGGAAAAGCGATGGCAGTTTTTGGCTCTCTCGCCACAAAACTTCAGGAGACCTTCCGTAAACTGCGGGGCAAAGGCAAATTATCCGAATCCGACATCAACGAAGCCATGCGTGAGATTCGCCTGGCCCTGCTGGAAGCGGATGTCAATTTTAAAGTGGTAAAACAGTTTGTTTCCGCGGTAAAAGAGCGCGCTCTCGGTGTCGAGGTGCTGGAAAGCCTGACCCCCGGTCAACAGGTGGTCAAAATCGTCAACGATGAGTTGGTGGCGCTGCTGGGTTCCACGGAAAGTAAAATCAAAATCGCGCCGAAGCCGCCGACGGTGATCATGCTCTGCGGTCTCCAGGGCGCGGGGAAAACCACCACCGTGGGGAAGCTCGGCCTGCATTTTAAAACCCAAGGCAGAAGGCCGCTTTTAGCCGCCTGCGACTTACAGCGTCCTGCCGCCATCAAACAACTACAGGTGATCGGCGAAAGCATCGGCCTGCCGGTTTTTGCCAAGTCCGTGGACGCCACCCCTTTGGCTGTGGCTCAAGAAGGGCTTTTGCAGGCGAAGCATAACGGCAACGATATTCTGATTGTCGATACCGCCGGCCGTCTGCATATCGACGAGCACCTCATGGAAGAGCTGCGGGAAATGAAAGCCGCGCTTATTCCCGATGAGATTCTTCTTGTCGTCGACGCCATGACCGGTCAGGACGCGGTGAACGTGGCCCAGTCCTTCCACGACAGTCTCGACATTACCGGTTTGATCATGACCAAATTAGACGGTGACGCCAGAGGCGGCGCCGCCTTATCGGTGAAAAGTGTTACCGGCTGTCCCATTAAATTTGTGGGTATGGGCGAAAAGACCGACGCTTTGGAGGTCTTTCATCCTGAACGCATGGCCTCCCGTATTCTCGGCATGGGCGACATGCTGACGCTGATCGAAAAAGCGGAGACGGCCTTTGAAGAAAAAAGCGCGTTGG
>CALFRX010000231.1 GCA_937919295.1 uncultured Peptococcaceae bacterium
GCCTATCATCCTGTAGCCCAAAATCCGCTGACGCGCATTTTGTCTACAGTCTGGAGAGAGCGGCAAAAGCCGCTCTCTCCTCAAGATTCTGCAAGATTTTTCGACTGTATGTTCCCGTCAAAGATATCCTTTATGATAAAATACTTTCGATCAGCCACTGCCTCGTGGATTCTCGGTATATATTAAAAAAGCTAACTTCTGATTCCGGAAGTTAGCTTTCATTTGGTTGAGGGTTTTCAGGCGAAAACCCCCCATTTTTTAGGTACGGGGATTTTTTGGAAAAACGGCGCAATTCAGCAGAGTTCTTCCGCGTATTTCTTAATGTTGGAGGCATTGGCGAATTGAGAGATCAGTCCATCATGAACGACGATGAGGGTCGGCGCCTGACGGATTTTGTAATTTTCCACAAGCTCGCTGTTTTCCTCGGCGTCCACCACATGGTAGCTTACGCCGGCATCGTCCAAGATCGATTTGGCTAGGTGGCAATTGGGACATGTTTTGGTGGTGAAAAGGTAGGTTTTTTCTCCTTTTCCTTCTCCGGCAATGGCGGTATCGGTCGCCGCCTGCTCTATTTTACTGCGGCTTACCCGACCTTCGCTGATGAGTTTGGAGTTGGCGGTATCGTATAATTTACGTTCTTTGTATTCTTCCGCTTTGCCGTCGTTCCAGTTCTGCACAGGACGGTAGTAACCGGTAATTCTACTGTAGACCTCGGCCTTTTCTCCGCAATGAGGGCAACGGAACTGCTCTCCATTGAGATAGCCATGATTTTTGCAGATCGAATAAGTGGGGGAGATGGTATAATAGGGAAGTTTATAATTTTCCGCGATTTTCTTTACGAGGTTTGCCGCCCCATGCCAATCCGGCAGTTTTTCACCGACAAAAGCATGAAAAACAGTACCCGAGGTATAAAGGGTCTGCAAATCATCTTGAATATCCAGGGCTTCAAAAATATCGGAGGTAAAGCCCACGGGGAGATGGGAAGAGTTGGTATAATAAGGCGCTTTGCCTTTTTCCGCCGCGGTGATGATCTCAGGATAACGCGCCACGTCATGTTTGGCCAGGCGGTAAGCGGTGGATTCCGCAGGTGTGGCTTCCAGGTTATAGAGATCGCCGTACATTTCCTGATAGTCGGAGAGGCGTTCTCTCATATGGTTCAACACTTCTACAGTGAAGGCTCGGGCTTCGGCATGGGTAAGATCTTTGCCGACCCATTTGGCATTGAGACAGGCTTCATTCATGCCCACCAGGCCGATGGTGGAGAAGTGGTGTTCAAAGGTACCAAGGTACCGTTTCGTATAAGGATAAAGCCCTTCCTGCAAAAGACGAGTGATGATGTCGCGTTTGATTTTAAGGGAGCGCGCCGCAAGATCCATCATCTTATTGAGACGGCTGTAGAACGCCTCTTTGGTATCAGCAAGATAGGCAATACGGGGCATATTGATGGTAACGACCCCGACGGAACCGGTGCTTTCCCCGCTGCCGAAGAAGCCGCCGGATTTTTTCCGCAGCTCTCTGAGATCAAGCCGGAGACGGCAGCACATGCTGCGAATATCGCTCGGCTCCATATCGCTGTTGATATAATTGGAGAAATAGGGGGTGCCGTATTTGGCGGTCATTTCAAAAAGCAGCTTGTTGTTTTCCGTTTCGGACCAGTCGAAATCTTTGGAAATGGAATAGGTGGGGATGGGATATTGGAAACCGCGGCCATTGGCATCGCCTTCGATCATCGTTTCAATAAACGCCTTATTGATCATATCCATTTCTTTTTTGCAGTCTTTGTATTTGAAGTCCATTTCCGCGCCGCCGACAATGGCGGGAAGCTCCGCTAAATCGTTGGGTACGGTCCAATCTAAGGTGATATTGGAGAAAGGCGCTTGCGTACCCCAACGACTCGGCGTATTCACGCCGTAGATAAAGGACTGAATGCAGTTTTTCACTTCGTAGTAGGAAAGATTGTCCACCTTAACAAAGGGGGCAAGGTAAGTATCGAAGGAAGAAAAGGCTTGTGCCCCAGCCCACTCGTTCTGCATGATGCCGAGGAAGTTGACCATCTGATTGCAGAGAGAGACAAGATGTTTGGCAGGGGCGGAGGTGATTTTACCCAAAACACCGCCCAAACCCTCTTCAATCAGTTGTTTCAGGCTCCAGCCGGCGCAATAGCCGGTGAGCATGGAAAGATCGTGGAGATGGATATCGGCCTCCCGATGAGCGTTTGCGATTTCGTCATCGTAAATCTCGGAAAGCCAATAATTGGCGGTGATTGCCCCGGAATTGCTCAGGATCAGACCGCCCACAGAGTAGGTAACGGTAGAATTTTCCTTGACCCGCCAGTCGGTCAGCTTAACGTAGTTATCCACGATCTGCTTGTAGTCGAGAATCGTAGATTTCATGTTGCGGATCTTTTCCCGTTGTCTGCGGTAGAGAATATAGCATTTGGCAACGTCGGCGTAGCCTGCCTGGATCAGTACAGATTCAACGCTGTCCTGAATGGCTTCCACGTCGATTTTATCGTTTTCTATTTTGTGCTCGTAATCCGAAGTTACTTTTAACGCCAGCAAATCAATGATATCCGGATTGTATTGTTTGTTCAGAGCTTCAAATGCCTTGCCGATGGCCTCACTGATTTTGGAAATATTAAAGTCGACCACGGCTCCGTCACGTTTTACTACTTGATACATTACATTCTCTCCTTGCAAACATATTTTATAAGCCGCGCAAGGCGGCAAAATGTACAAACGGGGAAACAACTTTTAAAAACGCCTGCATTTCATCGTCGGCAAAAGCGCTCAAAGGCTTACCGATCAGGTCACCGGAATCCTCAAATTTCTGTAGATAATAGCGCTTTGCTCCATCAATCATCGCCGCGGCGTCTTGCAGAATAATGGCGTCATGAAGACCTTTCACAACAGTGGTGCGAAATTCATAATCCACCGGCTCTGTCAACAGAAAATCGATGCTTTGTTTTATCGCGGCAAAAGCAAAAGGGTCAACCC
>CALFRX010000232.1 GCA_937919295.1 uncultured Peptococcaceae bacterium
AGTCTTTTGAACAACGTCCTCTTTTTCGGACGAAGGCGGAATGACCTCTTCGATTAGTGTTTCGTGCCTTACGATGATTTCGTCGAGCAAGGTTTTATACCCCGCATTGGATTTTAAGGCGAAATCTGCCGCCAGCAGTAACCGGTCGGTTATTCCCTGCAAGGCGGATACCACTACTATTACCGGGCCCCTCTCGGCCTGTATGATTTTTTTTACTGATTGTAAACTCTCGGGTGTTCCTACGGACGACCCTCCAAATTTCAAGACTTTCATCGTGTGAAAAAATTAATTCCGTTTATCGACAAACGGTGTAAAAGTTAGAATAAAAAATGGAAAAAGAAGAGACTGCTGAGCGTTTTTGCCCGCGAAAAAAAGTACGAATACTTCTCGGAAGCGTGAAGAATGTATCAGATAACCCCCCAAGGGGTCATCATCGAGAGGAGTGTGAGTGTATATTTTTTGTTTGAAATAATCATTAAAAATGCATTACTTGCACGCAAAGATAGTAAAACAAGTGGAAAAAATAGCAATATGTGTAAAATAAATGGATTATTTTTTCATTTTCATGATCTTGATGATTCCTGTATTTGATTTTTGAAGTCTGGCGAAGTTCCCGGGTTATAAGTTTCCACGCTGTCTACCATCAACGAGATATTTAATGCGTTGACACCCGCCTTTACGGCGGCGCTGAACTGCGCCTGCAATGAGCATACGCCCATTGCAAACGACAGTATCGTAAGAAAAATTTTCCGTCTCATATCCATGGCCTTCACGCCGTATTACCAAGGACGAAAGCTCAGGAAAGCCGTTAGCATCAGGTTGGAAACATTCATAGGCTCGTCGAACTTGGCCGTTTGGCCTTCTACTTTCACTGAGTTGACGCTTCCAACGGTATAGGAGAGTTTTAGCCCCACTCCGGCCTTGGCGCTCAACTTATACTCGCCTGCCAGCCCTGCGTTGAAGCCAACCGTAGTAGCATTGGCGTTTACGATACGGCCGTCAAGGTCCATCTCATCCATATAGAACAAAGGGCCTAAAGCCAGAGAGGTTACCAGCAGGAATTTGGAAGATTCGGTACGGGCGACAAAAGCCGGGCCGACAAAGAGCATATTCTGTGTTTCCTTATAATTCGTAATATTACGGTCTCCGTCTTGAAACTCCACGGTTATATCGTCTCCCGATACTTTTCCGCTACAATAGTTGGCGTTCAGACCTAATCCCCAGCCTTGCTTGAAGAAATATTGTGCGTCGGCATCCAGGTTGAAAGCGTTACGCAACTGTTTGGAAAGATCATCGAGTTTGGCATCACCTGTTTTTTGTACTTTTCCTAGCCGGTAAGCATAACCCCCACCCACCGCCACGCGCCAGTCGCGGTATTTAAGGGGTTTTTCATATTGTCTTTCGTACTCCGGATTATCCTGAGACGTTACTTGTGAAAGGGCCGGCAAAGCGAGGCTCCCAGCCAATAGAACCGTCAATAGAATTTGTTTCATCTTGAAAATAATTAAATGTTTTAAGAATGTGCTGTTTTAAAATGAACGGTTTATTGATTCTTGTCTTTCTTAGCAATCTCCACGACCCTCAAAGGTTCCGTCCGAACATTGGAAGCCTTGTCGATGATGACGAAGTGCGGCTTAAGGGTTTCTTCATCCGTTTCGGGCATGATCACATACGTTTTCCCCTTTTCAGCGGGGAAGGTGATCTTGTAATGGGTGTGGGGATTGTTGGATTCGGCTATCGAAGCGCCGATCACGCCGAACATGGCGCCGGCCATAGCCGAACCATCGTTCCACTTGCAGAAGTGGCGGATCTCCACCGTTGTTTCCCCCGGCTTCACTTCCGTATGCTTGGGATAGCCTTTCATAAAGCTGCCCACCGTCAGCGAATCCACTTTCACCAGCAACGCCTGCTCCGTGGTATTGCGTTTTTTGACTTTCAGTTTATGGGTGCCGCCCTCGATCCGAGCCGTTTCGTCCTCTTGCAGCTTACCGCCCGAATACCCTTTGGAACTGCCGCACCCGGGCAGTAT
>CALFRX010000233.1 GCA_937919295.1 uncultured Peptococcaceae bacterium
ATCAGACTTTGTCGACGGCCTCAATTCCCCTTGTCGAAGACAAGGGGAATCCATGCTTTTTATTGACCGGCAATGCGAATCCAATCCCGATCCCCAAGATAAACACCTGAAAATACAGTGATGATTTTGGCCATTTGCCCCCTGGTGCAGGTGGCTTTGGGGCTCAGCGTCGTACTGCTGGTGCCGTTGACGATGCCCAGTCCATAGGCCCAGCGGAAGGCAGGGACCGCATAGGACGCGATCTGATCCTGATCCTTATATTTTGAAAGGGTGGCTCCGGTATCGGGATTATCGTGATAGAGGTAGCCAAAGCGGAAGAAGAAAGTGACCAACTGCTCCCTGGTGACTTTTCCGTCGGGAGCAAAGGAAGTATCCGCCACTCCTGTGGTAACACCGTTTTTATTGGCCCAGACAACGGCGTCATAATACCACTGCCCCTTGGCCACATCACTGAACTTGCCGTTATAAGCGGCATAATCGCCTTCCGTCAGAGCAGGGCTGCCGGAGAGGCGGTACAACACCGTTACCATCATGCCCCGGGTGACACTGCCGTTGCTGTCAAAATACTTAGAGCCGCTGTAAACGCTGCCCATAATTTTATTTTCAATTACAAAATAATTATACAACGTCGCCCAGTCCCAATCCATACAGTCGATATATTGATCTCCCTCGTATGCTGGGTAAAAGACGAAACCTCTCACGCGGCTGCCGCCATAAACAAAGATATTCTGGTTTAAATCATATTCAATGGCTTCGAGTTCCTCAGGTTCGTCAATATAAGTATCCGCGCTGATACGGGCAGCGACAAGGTAAGAGTGATCCAGCGTCAGCCATGTCGTTTCTTTGAACGGTTTACCGCCGCTTCCGGAAGCGCAAACATCTAAAAACGCCCTATTAACGGTAAGGGCAGGGGTATCGATGCCGCAACTATTTACATCAATGGATACCTTGGCAGATGCATTGAGCGTAACGCTTTGAGAAGCGCTGATGCCAACGCAGCCCAGGGAAATGTTCATCGTTGCCCCGTCTGCAACGGTGACCTCGCCACCGTTGCCGCCGCTGCCTTGGGTGGCCAGAATACCGTAAGAAGTGCCCTCGCTGGGATATTTATTGCAGGAAGCCCACAAAGTGCCACCGTCGATCATGCTCAAATTGCCGCCCATCAGCCGCAAAGCGGCGGCATTCTCGGCGGCGGTTTCCCTGTCCACAGAACCGTAAACGGTAGCATGATCTTTGATTAGAACATTGCCGTTTACAACGGAAATGCCGGAGACCGGTTCGCTTTCCTTGCCTTTTATGTATGTGCTAACGTTGACGCTGCCGGAAAAAGTAACATCATGATCGGAAACAAAGATTCCCGCGTAAGTGGCCTGCAATCCTAAACTCCCCGTACCCGCCGCGGAAAACTCCAGATTGCCATCCTTCACATAAGCCCCCCACGAGGGCAGAGGGGCGCTGTATTCTACGCCGATATAGCTCTCCTCTTTTAAGGTCACCCTCGGCGTAAAGGCCACAGGAACCGGTTTTATCATTGATCTGAACATTTGTACTATTGCCGAATTGAGCACCGTTCAAAGTCAGGGTACCATCATGAAACC
>CALFRX010000234.1 GCA_937919295.1 uncultured Peptococcaceae bacterium
TGCCGGGGATTCGATGCCATGATCCATGGCATTGCGCACAAGGTGCATCAGCGGATCGCCGATACCGTCAACAATGGTTTTATCGACTTCGGTATCTTCTCCCTCAAGGATCAGATCAACATCCTTATCTAATTTTTTGGATATATCCCTTACGATACGCCGCATCTTTTGAAATACACTGTTCACGGGTACCATGCGGATGGACATAATATCTTCCTGTAATTCATCGATGAGCTTTTGCAGTTGACGCGAGGCCTTGCTGAAACTGTCCATATCCACGCCCTGTTCCGTGGGAATGGAAATCACCATCGATTCGGTAATCACGATTTCGCCCATTAAATCCATGAGCTTGTCTAATTTCAATAAATTGACATTGATGAGGGAAGTGGTCGAATGCTGATTGTTTTTTCCTTGGCCCGACTCGAGCTTTCCCTTGGACTGTTGCTGTTTGTCCTCTTCCACGTTGTCCTGCTGATTCGTATCCTCATGAACCAAATCAATTTGCTTGACAAAGGAAAACTGTTCAATGGACTTCATGGATTTTTCGAGATCCTCGTAGCTTTTAAAGAAAATAACAAACCCGTTTTGACTGATCTCCTCCGCCGCGCTCCCGGAATCAAGATTCTCGGGGATATAACAATAATCACAATTGAGATCCGACATTGCGTTTAATAACATAAAAGCGCGCAGATTTTCCATTTGCGCATCTTCATCAAAAAAGATCTTCGCTACGTGCGTAAATGAAGTATCAGCAGAATCATCGCCTTCAAGGCTTTGCTTTTCCCCTTCATTTTCTGCTTTTTCATCGTCGTCGGAAATTTTTTTCAGGAAATGGATGATTTCATCTGCAAAATTACCGATATTATCAGTTAAAGGAGTATTTGACTCCACACAACTGATTTCCGCCTTTAAAAAATCTTCGGATTTAAACATCAGCTCAAATAATTCGCTGTTATGCCCAGCATTGATGCCGTGATCCCGTACAAAAGCGAACAAATCCTCGATTTTATGTGATACGGTCGCGATGCTGTTAAATTCCATCATTGCGGAAGAACCTTTGATGGTATGCATGATCCGAAAAATCGTATTGATGCTATCCGTATCAAAACAATTCAGTTTCTCACAATTGATTAAGATTTCATCAAGTTCTTCCAGCAGGCTATTTGCTTCAAACAAATAAACCTCCAGCATTTCATTGTTATCCATACACTTTTACCCTACCCGCACAAATTTTTATGATTATGATCAGCAACTGCAGCGTTATGGTGAATACTATTAATCATATCGGGAAAAAAAACTGAGATATTTACTTAACCGTAGGATACCAAGGCAAAACTTGATTATTCTTTCTACAAAAGATATGATTAAATCAATGGATTCGCGAATAAACCGAAACAGAAAGGATTTCCACCATGTTGGATAATTTGAGGATAACAACGCCTATCCCGGCCAGCGATCATGTCGGCAAAGTCATGCCCAATAAAGAAACGCCCACGGTGATCCCAACGGATCCTGCGAAAGTAACAACGCGCAGTCAGAACGATCAAAGCGGGCAGAAGAACGCCTTAGACCTGACCTGGGATAATCGTTCGGTCTTTCAGAAATTTACATCACAGTTGCAGCAAACCCCAGGCCTTGCCCAGACCCTGCAAAAGCTCTTGTTAAGCACCATGAACCATCAGAATGTGGCAAATACCGCGTCGCCGCTAAACGCGCTGCTCACACAATTAGCGAACAGCACCAAAATGAGCAAGCAGGAAATCATTGATCATTTGGTATTTCAGCAAGAGCACAGCACGAAATTCTCCGGGGAACTGTTCCAAATATTCCGCAATTTATTGAAAGCCGACGGGTCTTTGGAATTAAGAGATTGTTTGGGACAATTTATCAAATCATATGACGGCTTTACTTCAACCAAAGAAACGATGTCCGCCATCTTTGCACAATTAAAAGAAATCATGGGCTATATCCCCCAATCCTATCGTCAAGAGCTTGAACAGCAAGTGAGCCTTTTACCCACCGCTACGGATCAGGAGAGCATCCATTCCAGCCTATCTTTACTGAAAGAAAAGATTTTACCGCTGCTTGGAAAATACATCTCCGATTTTAATGACTTCGGTGAAATAAGGGGTAAAGTATCTTTATTGATGCATAACGTTTCCCGCTTAAATGTCGGATCCCCGGAAGAACTCATCAGCCGCTTTGAAACGTTAATGGGCTACTGTCAATATAAAACCAATATTCCCTCCCTGGAGCTTAGCCGTCTCAGGTTATTACTTATGAAAGGAATGCATCAACCGCAGCAGCTCAAAAACGATTTTCTTGATGCCTTGATCAAGGTGCTGTTTGCCTCTAATCAAGAAAACCTGTCCCCGACCAGGCAAACCATGTTAAACGATACGGTCAATACCATTTTACTAAACAACAGTGTTTACATGCCCTTCACCCATTTGTTCCTCCCCATTCAATACAACAATGCCTTTCTTTTTTCGGAAATCTGGATTGAAAAACAGGAGGAAAGGGAAGGAGAAAAATCTGCGGGCATTAATAATAAACCGGTCAACCTCTATCTTGCCTTTGATATTGAAGGCCTTGGTCATTTCAAAATGTCCATCGCTTGGAACGATAACAAAGTAAACTGCCAATTAAATTACCCTGACCAGCTAAAGACCGAGGATTATACCATACGCAGAGATATTACGCAGATTTTCGCGGAAAACGGCTTTTTAGCGGAAAGCATCAACACCACTGCTGATTTATCTCAATTTACCGATATCTTAATGAAGAAGGTTTACGAAAGGAAGCGTGAGGTAGATGTCACCATATAGTCACTATCGGGCAGCAGCTCTAAAATATGATTCCGACAACAGCGCCCCTGTTGTGGTGGCGTCGGGAGCAGGATATGTCGCTGACAAAATCATCGAAACAGCACAAAATAACAATGTCCCGATCTATCAGGATAATTCTCTCGCCACTTTATTGTCGCAGCTTAAATCCGGCACAGAGGTCCCTGAAGAGTTGTTCCAGGCCATTGTCGATATTTATCTGCTCTTTTTGAACTATTTACCCGAAGTCCAAGCCAAAACCGCAAAAGAGTAAGGACGCAAAATAATATCTTTGGAGGAAACACCATGCCGCAAGCTTTATTGGCACAAAATCACCAGAACACAAATGAGGAAGAAATAGAAAACAATATGGTGGAAACCGAAACCACCGCAACGTTCCTGACCTTTTATATCGACAGCCACCTTTTCGCCATTCCCAGCAAACAAATCGTGGAAATTATCACCTTGCAAGAAATCACTTATATCCCAAATCTTCCGGATTTTGTCAAAGGGGTTACCAATATCCGCGGTAAAATCGTGCCGCTGATTGACCTCAGAACCAAATTTCATATCCCACCGCGCCCTTTCGACCAGCATACCTGCTTCATCATAACCGAAACAGAAGAGTGCACCGTCGGTTATATTGTCGACAAAGTGAGTGACGTCACCAATATCGCCGAGGATCAGATCAGCGATCCACCGAAAGCAACGGATTCCTTTGCCGAATACATTATCGGGATTACAAAAATCAACGAGGAAATCACCTTTATCCTGGATGTGGCAAAGATCATTTTAGATGATTTTTTGGAAAGCGCAAACGCATAACGATAAATCTCAAAACCATAAACGTCTTTATGCGGGATTCCCGCATAAAGACGTTTCTTTTTCATATATGACATTTAATCACATAAATTTCTGCTTAATAAATTTAAAGCTATTTTTATCCGATATGATTAGTATAAACCGTTTTTAGCCAAATCGTGCCAGGAGGTGTTTTTATGAACATTGACGTCAGTTCTTATTCCACATTATCATCAAGAAAAGGTCTCAGCGGACTTGTATCCGGTTTGGATACGGAAGATCTGATCGAGCAAATGACTGCCGTAACAAGGCAAAAAATCACGACCCAGCTGCAAAAACAGCAGATCGCTATTTGGAAAAGAGACGCCTACCGGGAAATTTCGACAAAATTAACCGACTTTAACAATAAGTATTTTTCATACACCAACCCAAGTACCAATATTTTAAGTTCCAAATTCTTTAACACGTCCACCGTAAACAGCTCCTCTTCTTACGTTAAAGTGACGGGAACTTCCACCAATACGGAAAGTGTAAAAATCAAGAACATCTCCCAATTGGCCAGCAAAGCTTCGTTTACATCGAATCACCAGGTTTCCAATGAATTGATACAGTCGGGTTCCATCTCTGAAACCTGGAAAGACAATACCCTGGCCGGCAATGCGCTGTCCATTGGCTACGGCGGTAAAACATATAACCTTTCCCTTGCGAAAGATTTTTATCTCAACAGCAATCACAGTGACGCAGAAAACACCCAAGCCGTAATTGCTGCGCTGAACAGCAGTATCGCGGCGAATACCGATCTAAAGGGGAAATTAGAATTTTCGGTAAACGGCGACAACAAAATCGAATTGAATCAAATCGGCGAGGAATCCGCAAAAACCAATGATTTGCGTTTAGAAAGCGGCAGCATCAATCTCTTATCCAGTTTAGGCTTATATGCAAGCCCCGCTGGCAATACGGCGATCACCGGCACCGACGCAGTCAGAGCCAGTGGCTTCTTTGAGGCAAATCAGATGGCCGGCGCCTCTCTCAGCCTGGAAATCAACGGCAGCACTCAAACCTTGACCCTTGATAAGGAATTCCGTTTTACCGGCGCCGCGCTGACCCGGGACGCTGCCGGAAAGTTTACCGATGAGGCCAAGGCAGCCCAGGCAGACCAGTTGCAGCAGGCGCTTAGTGCTGCAATCAAAAAGAATGACCTGCTTAACGGCACAGACCCAGAGGACATTAGCGACGACCTGCTGAAAGCGGAAATCGCCTATGACGCTACGGGCTACAAATTAACGCTGACAGCCCAAAACGCAGAAAGCGGCAATGCCACCATCAAAGTCACCGGCGGCAGTACAGAGCTTCTTTCAGGTCTAGGTCTCACCGCCAACGCGCAAGCACCCGCCGGGGAATCCCTCACCGGCAGCGACATGGTCTCGGAAACACTGCTCCTGCAAAAGGATAACGTCTTGTCAGAAGCCCTGTCCGGCTCTTCTTTAACGGTGAATTTGAACGGTATTTCCAAAACCATCGAGTTCCTGGAAAGCGACAAAGAAAAATACGCGACTTTGGCAGGAACCGGCGGTGATGACGGTTTGGTCAACTATGTTCAGCAAAAACTTGACAAAGCCTATGGCAGCGGCCGCGTTGCGGTGTCCCTGTCCAACGATGGCAGTAATCAGCTGATCTTTGAAACGGCTGATAAAAGCTCTCTGTTTTCAATTACCGGTGCTTCATCAAGCGGTATTTTAGGTGAGAATGCCGCCCTACATATCCGCAGTGGCGAGTCCAACCGCATTGAATTCTCCAAAACGCTGCAACAGCTGCAAAATGAGTTTACCACAAAATTGGAGCCTTCCCCGGAGGGTGACGCGGAATATCAAATCAGCGTCAACGGTACGAACTTCACTTTTTCCGGCAATGTCACACTGAATGACGTCCTTAACAAAATAAACAACCATGCTTCGACGAATATTACCCTTTCCTACTCCTCCATCACCAATTCATTTAACGCGGTTTCCAAAACCTCAGGAGTCCAAAGTACCCTTGAGATTGTGGATGTCGCCGGTAATTTGTCAAAGGTTCTGTTCGGAAACGCCGACGACCCCTTAACATCGGAGGATGATGCAACCGCTAACTACAAGATCACCAACGGAACCGATTTAAAATTAAACATGAGTTTTGACGGCGGCAAAACCTATACCGATGTAACAAGAAGCCAAAACGGTTTCACCATTGACGGCCTATCCTATGAAATCCTCGGCAAAGCAGACAATACCGTAGACGGAGAAGGCAATCCCGTCGATACCGAGGAAAATATCTCTTTTACCGTCTCCAGTAACACCGCTGATTTGTACCAAAAAATCAGCGATTTTATCACCGCCTATAACGATATCCTAAGCACGATCAACGGAAAATTAACCGAGGCAAAATACGGCAGAGAAAACGTGAGAGATACTGAGGTATATTTGCCCTTGACCGATGAGGAAAAGAAAGAGATGAGCGACAAAGAAATTGAGGCCTGGGAGGAAAAAGCCAAAATGGGCTTATTGCGCAATGATACCGCGCTCACCTCCATTCTCAATAACCTACGCAAAGCGATGACCAACGTTGTCAGTGGCACCAACGACGCCCTCTATCAAATCGGCATCTCCACCGAAGCTTATTCCTGGAATAGCGGCGGGAAGTTGGTCATTGATGAGGATAAGCTCAAAGCCGCGCTATCAGAAAATCCGGAGAAAGTAATCTCCATGTTTACCACCACGGATACGGGAATCTCCTATCGCTTGAAATCTGTTTTGAATGACGCGGTCATGGGCAATGAAAAAGGCGAGGGCTTGTTGATCCAAATCGCGGGGAAGGCCAACAGCCTTACGACAGATCAAAGTAGCCTATCCAAAAACATTTCCGATATGTCGGATCGCCTAAGCACCCTGCGAGATCGTTTGGAAGCGGAAGAAGATCGTTATTGGTCAAAATTCTCGGTGTTGGAGCAATATCTCAGTACCATGAACGCCCAAAGCTCTTGGCTGACGAGTCTCTTCTCCAACAACAGCAATTCATAATACCATTACAAAAAGGAAGTTGAACGATATGCCATATTCGGCAGTGCAACAATACAAAGCACAAACCATAAATTCCATGACAAGCGGCGAACTGTTAATTCTGCTTTTTGACGAAGTCATTAAGCATTTAAAGATTGCCTGTACAATGCTGCAGGAAAAGAACTACGAAACCTCCGAAAAATGCACGCAAAAAGCGAAAGAAATCATCAATTATCTCATCAACATTTTAGACCGGCAATATCCCTTATCCCAAGAGCTTTATCAGATGTATTCTTTTTTCAACGAAAAAATTATTTCCGCTGAGATAAAGCAGGATCCTAAAACCCTGGAGGAAATCATCCCTTTGATTGAGGACATGAGGCAAACCTGGGCAGAGGCCAATCGCTTAACGCATATAAAATAGCAAGGGCTTTGCTTTAGGGATTCTATGTGATAGGACGATAACGATGAAAACGGAAGAATTTGATCCCCAACTAATTACAACCTGTTTAGAGCAAAAAGTAACGCTATTTACAGATATGCTGAATATCAGCAAAAACATTGAGGTACAAACAAGGCAGGAGCAAGTCGTTCTCGATGATTTACTGGCCAAGCGAAAAATCCTGATGGATCGCGTCGATAAGTGCAATGCCCTGATTGTTCGGGAATTGGGTCATCTATCTGAGACCCCACGGATTCATTGGCAGTCAATGTTGCGGGATCATCATAATTGCGCCGGGGATAATGAGGAAGCAACCATCTGCGCCTTGGTCAAAAAAAGCCACGAACTCTGTTTGAGAATCGCTGACCTCAATCGCGTTGCCGACGCTAACTTAAAGCGCCAGCGCGATGATTTAAAAGAACAGATCAAAGGGACGAAAAAAAATAGTCTATAAAAAAGCAAATAGGTTGAGACGGTTCCACATTTGTCAATACAAATAGCAATATAGAACATTGAACATTGAAGAGAGAAAGGAAGAAAAAAATGCAAAATAATCCTGATGGGAATATCCCGGTATCGGAAGAGCTCTCCGGGCAACTGCAAGAAGCCAGTATCGCCACGGAAATGGATGGTAAATACCTTACCTTTTGGACAGACAGCCAACTTTTTGGCGTACCCATTGTCGACGTTGTACAAATTGTGGGGATACAAGAAATCACCTCTATCCCCAATTCCCCCCATTATGTCAAGGGCGTGATCAATTTACGCGGGAGCATCATCCCCATTGTTGATGTGAGAATCCGCCTGCAAAAAGAGGAAGCGTCCTATACCGAAAGGACCTGCATCATTGTGGCAAATATTCATGAGACCTTAATCGGATTCGTCGTCGATTCTGTGGACGCGGTCACGAATATTTCAGATGATAAAATCTCCTCCCCGCCAAAAATTATCGGCGATACAACGAACAATTATCTGACCGGCGTGGTAAAACTTCAAAATAAGATCGTGTTACTGATTAATACGGCAAAACTCTTGGCCGAAGAAGAGATTGATACTTTAGCGAATTTGCCTCAGAATTGAGCATGCCTATGACGAATTGAGGTAATATGATGTTACCTGAAACGATCGATAAAATCGCCATCGCTTCGAATCAACAAACCGACGCGCCAATCAGATTGCGGAAAACGTCGAGGAGATTTCCAATGTTGTGCAAACAAATAGCGCCACAGCAGAAGAAGGCGACGCCGCAAGTGAGGAACTGAGCGGGCAAGCGCAAGTACTGCAAGATCTTGTCAATACAGTGCGTTTAAAGGATAGCGCTGATACGATGTATCCTGATACCGTCTATGAGGTTGAGGAATTCTCGGTTAAAGCGTACGAATAAACCCTTTTAATAATAAGGAATTTACGCAAAATAGCTTTTTCTCCTGAATGCTATTTTGTTTATAAAAGAACCAAAGAAAAGCTAACTTCTAAAATAAGAAGTTAGCTTCAGACTGTAGACAAAATGCGCGTCAGCGGATTTTGGGCTACAGGATGATAGGCTGTCGAGAAAGGCTTAGTCTTTTCGGGCAAATACCTTTCGTGTTTGCTGCCGAAGGACACTATCTTAACCTTGGCAAGCCCTTCGGCCTTTCCTAAG
>CALFRX010000235.1 GCA_937919295.1 uncultured Peptococcaceae bacterium
CCCGAACTCGGCATGATCAATGCCGCCGTCGCCAAACTGGCACAGTTCTACGGCATTCCCTGCTGGGTCGCGGGTGGGTAGGCAGACAGCAAATTGGCCGACGGCCAGGCTGCCCATGAAAAGACCATCACCGCGATGCTGCCGGCATTGGCAGGCGCCAATGTCATCTACGGCCTCGGGATGTTGGAATTAGGGATTACCTTTGACTTTGCGCAGTTCGTCATCGACAATGAAATTGCCGAAATGATCAAACAGGTCGTAAGAGGGATCGACGTATGCGATTACACCATGGCCACCGATGTCATCAAGGATGTTGGTATCGGCGGCGAATTCGTAACCCATATGCATACCTATGAAAACTTTAGGAAAGTCCAGTCGGATCCGAAAGTCTTCGACCGCAGAATGCGGGAAAGCTGGGAAGCCATGGGCGGTAAAAGTGTCCTCGAAAGAGCCACGGAACAAGCCAAATACATTTTGGAAAACCATAAACCCGATCCGCTTCCCGCCGGCACTGAAAAACTGATGGAAGAAATGATCGCCCAAGCGGAAGAGGAAGAAGGCCTCAAATCCTAAAAATCATCCATACAAAGGACTGTCGCAAAGGAACTGAAAGTACCCCCCATGTACTTTCGATATATCCTAAATGACAAGGCTGCGGGTGTTCCTCACTCGCAGCCAACATCCCAAAACCATTGTAAAAAACAGCGCTGCTGTTTTTATATTATCCTCTTTCCTTTTGCCTCTTGACAAACGGCTAAAAGGCGAAAGGTCACGCTCTCCAACGAAAGAGGGATGCCAAAAGGCATCCCTCTCAGACTGTAGACAAAAGCCGCGGTAGCGGATTTTGGACTACAGGATGATAGGCCACCGAGAAAGGCTTAGACACGGTGAACGCATTGGCCTGCGGCTGCGCCGTGTACCTAGATGTACTCAAGCTGTCGCGGGACAAGGGGTTCGCCGCGTATCAGACTTTGTCGACGGCCTCAGAGGGATGCCAAAAGGCATCCCTCTACTCAATCTGTAAAGAAAATACGCGTAGGCGGATTTTGGGTGATACGTTGACAGGCTGACGGGAAAGGCTTCGTCTTTTTTGTTTGCTTTTCCCGGTTAGGGATATTCCTGGATAAGCCCCTTTTTCTCGATTGGCAGAAGAGCTGCGCGTTATTAACCCCCCTCCTTTTCCAGACCAATGTTTTCCTTGGGAATCAACACCACCGTACTTGACAAAAGTGCCATAGAAGGCATAAGATACGAAGGGGCGCATCCCGCATCCTTGCGATTCCCTTAGAAAACACGAACCTCCCATCATGCTCCTGCCCTTTTAGGTTTAGAGGTCATTATGAAACGGTTTCTCAGAATTATTTTGCTGTGCGCGCTTTGCCTTTCGCCCCTTACCGGCTGCGGCCAAAGCGCCGAGAAGAATATGGATAACACCACGGCCCAGGAAGCGCCAAAACAAGGGACGGCTGAAACAGAGGCGACGGTCACAGGGGTCGACGGTTTTCGCGACGATACCATGTACGGCGATGACGGTTCTCTTTGGGCTTTCACAGATGATGGAGAAGTCACTGTCACCGCAGATGACGGCGAAAAAACGACCTATACGTATCGCCTCACCGACGTTACCGCTTATCTCACCGAAACAACCACCGGGGAAGAAATCGAAGCCGATGCGGAATACGACGACGATGGCAGTATCACCTTGTTTTTTGACGACAACACCGCTGTGATCCTTTACCCGAATCCATCATAAAACGGCTTTGATTTATGCAAGAGACTACATAAAAGAATAAAAAAGCTATCGTTTTCTATTGCTTTTCTCCTATATGTTTGTTACAATAAGTTTGGTTGTGGATTTTTTGTAATGGAAGCGCAAACATTTATGTTTGCAAAAAAATTTTGCAAAAAATCAGATATTTATTACAGAAGTGAAGGTATGAAGGGGGTTCTCTGCACATGAAAACTTTTGTCAAGGATTACGAAATGAACACTTCCATCATGGAGGAGTATCGTAAACTCGGCGCGAACAAGGCTTTAAACATGTTCTACGATTTAGCGGACATGGAAGCCAAGATCTGCGACATGAAACTGGCCGCGGAAAAAAGCTATCTCTATTTCCAAATCAAAGAGGTGATCGAAGAATTTTATGACATCGGCACTGTTAAGGAAATCTATGAAATTTTCGGCGGCTATGTAAACAGAAGTTTTGGCATATATACCGAAAAGGACGGGAAAAGACAAACCTGGTTCTTTAGAAAATATATGCGCAACAAAGATCTCAACGAATTGATCCTTGAACATAAGCTTCTCACTTATGCCAGAGCAAAGGGGTTTGACCGTGGCGCTCTGCCGATTCCCGGCAAAGATGGCAACACCTACTATGATCGTGACCAAAAAATGGAAAACGGCGAATATGAAAAATATTACTTTGCGGTTTACGAATTCATCGAAGGCGACCCCGCTTACGATTGGATCAACAACAAGATGGCACCTGCTTCCTACAACAGCATCGCCAAACTCTTGGCCGAACTCCATAACGCAGTGCGCGATTTTGACCCCGAAAAATATGAAAGAGCCGAATCTCGCATCGACGGTTTGATGAAAGAATGGCCCACCACCTTCCAGAATTGGAGCGACGCCTACGCTGAAGCCGGTGTCGAAAATGAATACACCCAGTATTTCGCCGCAGAACTTCCCTACATCAAATCCGTATGCAAGGATGTTTTCATTCCTGAAGAAGATCTCAAAAAAATGCCTGTGTGCCCCTTGCAGTGCGATTTCCACCCCGGCAACGTCAAGTATGACAAAGACTTGCTCGTCACCGGCATCTACGACTTCGACTGGGCCAAAATGGACATCCGCCTCTTTGAATTCGGCCTCGGCATGGTTTATTTCTTCAGCTCCTGGGATGCGACAAGCAACGGCGTCATGGATATGGACGGCATCGTTGAATTCATCAATACCTACAATGAAGAATTGAGAAAACTCGGCGGGCTTTCTCCCATCGGCGACCTTGAAAAGAAATATTTGTACGAACTGCTGATCATGGGTAATATGTACCTCGTAAAATGGTGCGCCGAAGCATTCTTCCTCGATATGACACTGCCCTCTTACGAATACCGTTACTACATGCAGCATCAGGTCAGCGGCTTGAAATGGTTACAGAATAACGAAGAAACCATTCGTGCCCTGGTTGCGAAAATCAAATAAGCTTTCCTTTAAAATGGAAAGACGCGTCCTTTTAGGGCGCGTCTTTTTATTCTTTTTTGACTTATTCCATTATTTCTCCATCAAAGCAAGAAGATACTCATTGTTTTGCTTCGCGTTCTCTTCCTGCAGACTGGTGTGCTCATCAAGAATCTTGACGTACTGTTCCCTGCATTGAACCAGTTCGGAAAAAAGCGCTACCGAAGCGTCTTTATCGAAATCGCTGATTTCTCCGGCGGAGAGCATCCCCAATTGGTCGAGGTAATAGGATATCTTCGGATCGTAGACATAACCGATCATCGGAATACGCTGTTTGGCGGCGAAAATCAGGGTATGCAAACGCATACTAAGAATATAGTCCATTTCCCCGGTGATTCCTAAAATTTCCCCGGGAGTATAATCGCCGATCAGCAAATAGGAACGGTTTTTCATTAGCCGCCGCACCTTATCGCTGACCCCAAAATCGTGGGAGTGCTGCATGACGATGAAGACGATATCCATATCAAACTTTGCGGAAATCTCATCGAGATAAGCGGCAAAAGCAGGAATGGTCGCCTCCATACCCCGCCAATCGCGAAGAGAAACGCCGATTCGCGGCCTTTGGGACAAGACTCCTTCTTTGCGTAAATATCCCCGGATCAGATCTTTAGAGGGCGGTTCCATAGTAAAGACGGGGTCTGCCGTAATATAGATCGGGGGCTTCGTGACGCCGAGGCGGGCCAATTCCACTTTTGATTTTTCTTCCCGCAAAGTGATCAGATCAATACGGTCGATTTGTTTTTTTACCCGCTGGCGGTTGCGTTTATTGCTTACAGGACCGATGCCGTTGGCGTATAACATCACCTTTTTGCCGAGGTTTTTCGCCATATACATCAGGGAAAGGTAATACATCAGCGAACGGGTACTCGTTCTGTCCTGCAACAGGGAACCGCCGCCGCTGACCAGTACATCGCATTTTTTAAGACGGCGGTAAATCGCCGGGTAATGGAAACGGAAGACGGATTCCACGTCGAAAAGCCGCCGCGTTTCTTGAGGACGGCTGGACAGTACCGTCAGCCGCACATCGTCGCGACGGTCGGGCAGAGACGAGATGATCGAAGATAGGATCGCGTCATCGCCGGCATTGCGAAAACCGTAATAGCCAGACAAAACAAGATGGCGGACACTGCCGGAAGAAAGGTTCCAAACCGCGTCATAAGCCTTTTCGCAGTCTTCTTTCATACGCTTTAGGGAATATTCGGCTTTGATCACTTCACGGCCGTAAAGCCCCAAGGCTTTTCTCTCACTTGCGTCTCGTTGGCAAAAGGCGGCGCGTAACGCGGCGAAAAGATTCTCCTCAGTGGGCAAGGCGAAACCGCGGCCGCAAAAATTATTGTCTACGGCGGCATGACGTTTCGTTTCGTCAAACAAGCCCATAAAACCCTGGGAACCGGAAAGGATCACCGGTTTTCCCGCCGACATTCCTTCCAAGGCAGCGCGGCTCACACCGACGACAAGGTCACTGACAGCAACGATCTGAGGGATATCCGTGCGCCGACCCGCCAGGCGGACACAGGGACGGCCCAATTTATGATTCACCGCTTCGCTCAATTTTTCCATTTCCGGCAGGGATTTGCCGCTGCCGGCAATCAGCAGGGTGAAGCCGGGGAGCAGACCATCGATCTCGGCGGCTAAGGATATCAAAAGCTTTGCCGTAAGCTCCGTTTCCGGATCAAGCCGGCTGACATGAACAATCACCGGTTCGTCACCGAGACCGAATTCTTTTTTGACCGCCTCCCCCTTTTCCGCGGGAGAAAACGCATCGGTATCAATACCGTTGATGGTCAGAATGATATCCCTTTTCAGGATCTTGTAATTATACAGCAGATATTCCTCGATATCTTTGCTGACAGCAATGGTTTTCTGCCCCCAGTCGCTGAAATATTTAAACCCACGCCCCGTATAGAAGAGACCGTGGGCGCTGGTAAGAAAGGGAAACTTCAGCCGCCGGTGGAGCAGTCCGCAAACGGCGGAGGGAATGCGGGCGTGGGAATGTACAATATCGATTTTTTCTTCCTTAATGATGCGCCTAATCGTCCTGTAGGAAGCGATAAACGCGGAAGGCGTTTTTTTCGTCAGCGGCGCGTGATAAGACTTTATTCCTAAGGCCTTTAAAGTATCCTCGTAAACGCCGCCGTTGGAGACGACAACCACGGTATGACCGTCGGCGACGAGCATCCTTGACAGTTCGATGACATGGGTTTCGGCGCCGCCGATATCCAGCCCCATCAAAGCCATGAGAATTCTATATTTCATCTTCTTCTCCGTTATCCAAACTTATTTTCCCAATTTTCTCCGGAAATAGCCAAAGATCACCGCAGTTTCTTCGATCCTTACAGCGCCGGCCACGGCCAGATAGACAACAACGCCAACCAGGGTTTTTCCCAAGAAGACGCCGCCTTTCAGCAACGTACTCGCCGCGGCGTCGAGGACGACGAGATCATCCAAGAGCAGCAGGACTCCGCCCATGATCACGGCGGCAAAGATCATTTTAAAATAAGAGAAACAAAGGGCCTTATGCCAAAGGGCTTTGTATTTTCGCTGCAAAGGCACCCAGAGAAAGGCGGCGTTGACCACCGCTGACAGGGAAGAAGCGAGAGCCAGCCCGCTCAGGCCAAACCACCTTACGAAAACAAAACAGCAGCAAACATTGACAAAAATCGCCGCAACCCCCGCCAAAAGCGGCGCTTTCCCTTTCTGCGCCGCAAAATACGCCCTTGTCAGCACTGTTTGCGTGCCAAAACCTAGCATACCGAGGCTAAGCCAGAAGAGGGTGATTTTTGTAATGGTAAGGGAAAAAGCGTCAAACTCGCCGCCGCCGTAGATCAAATTGACGGCATCGGCGCTCAGGGCCATGGTACCGATGGTCAGGGGGATCAGTAAAAAATTTACTGAGCGTACAGAAACCGAAAGCACCCGGGCAAAGCCCGCTTCATCGTTACCGGCACTGAGCTTTGCCATTTTGGGGAAAATCACATTGGTGATGGAAAGGACGATCACGCCGATGAGTACCGTATAGAGATTGTTGGCATACTGAAGGGCCGAAGCCCCGCTGCCTTGATAAAGAAAAGAGGCGAAGCGAGTGGCTACAGCGATATTGATGGGTTGCACCCAGGTGGACACCATGACGGGAGCCATCAGAAGCAGCACCTTTTTAATGCCATCCTCATGCAAAAAGGAACGGGGACGGTAAACATAATTGCGTTTTTTCAGCGACGGCAGCTGAATCAACGCCTGGCCAAGCCAACCGAGAAGGAAAGCCACGGCCAAACCGTAAACGCCGAAATCAGCGCCGAAAAGAACGAAATAAAGAATGATGACGCCATTGGAGACGATACTGATGGCCGCCGGTACGTTGAATTCACCAAGAGATTGCAAAATACCGACAAAAGCAAAGGCCACCCCGGTAAAGATCACCGTGGGAAACATATAGATCAGCAATTGCCGGCAAAGGTCGGCAGTGGCCGCGTTGAAGCCCTCCCCGAAGAGATTCACCAAAACGCCGGAAAACACCATGCCCAAAGCCGTAATCACCGCTGTGGCGCAGATCATCAGTGTAATAAAGGAATGGGCGAAGAAAAACCCGCGTTTTTCTCCGTCCTTGGTTAAATACTCATTAAAAATCGGAATAAAACAGGAGGTAATCGCCGAAGCGAATACCACGTCGAAAAAGACGCGGGGAATCAGGCTAGCCGTCAAAAAGGCATTGGCATCCATGCCGGTGCCGAAGGTGACTGCGATGAGCCTGTCCCGGTAAAGCCCCATCAATTTGCCGATCAGGGTGATCAAAATGATATAGTTGATCGTTTTTAGCACATTCTTTTCTTTTACCATAGGCTCTCTTTTCTGTGCAGTTCTTTCCTTCTAAGGTTCCTTTACGCCTCGGGTTGCGGCGCGGCGTCGGCCTCTTTGGCCCCTGCTGTCGCCGATGTTGGCGCGGGTTCTGTCGCTGGAGCGGGTTTTGTTGGCGCGGCAGACAGTGCCGCGGCAGCTTTCGCTTTTTTACGCGCCGCGATCTGCTGGCGGGCAGAGGGCTTTTTCTGCTTTTTCTCTGTGCCGATTTTGCTACCTTCCCCACCGCGACGGCGCAGCAGGAAGCCGACACCGGCGGCGAGTAAGAGCGCGCCGACGACCATATAAGTGAGGACTAAGGGACTGATCTTCCAGGAGAAGCCGGTATCCAACAAAGAATCGGCGATGGCGCGCTGGGCGATAAAGTAATCGGAGCAATGGTCAATGGTAAACCGCGCAGTACCGTCGCTAATGCTGACCTTTTCCTCATAACTCGCCTGCATGGCGGTTTCGTCATAGTAGAACAGGGTATATGCGTCGGCTTCATTCAGCTCAGTGGCGATTTCCACCAGGGCCGTACCGGGGATGTCGCCGTCTTGGACAAAATGGAGAATCCAGGCGTTTTCGGCCAATTGAGCAATGGCGTCGCGATGATCGGAACTCTCCGTGATCTGCATATTGAAATCCATGGGGGCCGCGACATCGAGGCCGTTAAACACAATGGCGTAAGCGGTACCCCGGTCGGTGGTACCCTTCAAACGAAGATTGACGTCTTTCCCTTTGACCTCCTCGAATACCGACTGGGGGACGACACCGTTGACCGTATCGTCAATGTCCATGACGATACCATCGGTAGCAATCTTTTCGGTAGTGAGGAAATAGTCGCCGCCTTTGTTCGCTTCAAAACTGACCATGCTGTCACTGACCGTGACCGCGCCGACCAGCTCAAAACTGCCGGTATCAGCGTTATAATAATAACACTGGTAGGCGCCGTCGGCGACGGAGACCGTCACGGTGACCGTGGCGTTCCCGGGAAAACTCCCCTGATGCAAAAAGGTAATACATTCAGGGGAAGCGACTGCCGCTTCGATCATGAGCTGGTTTTCCGTAACAGAAGTAATCTCCGCGTTAAAATCCATGGGGGTGATGATATTCTTGCCGTAAAAGGAAATCGTATAAGGTTCGCTTTCATTCCAGGTTCCCTCGTAAAGATACGTCGCATCCTGTCCTTTAAGATCTTCAAAGACCGCTTTCTCAATGGTGGTTCCTGTTGCCGCCGTCGCCACCGTGGTACCCGACGCCTTGGCGGTTGCCGTATCGGTATCCTTATTGGTAGGCGTATCGGAAGTCTTATTGGACGCCTTATTGGAAGGCTTATTGGAAGACGAAGAGGAGGAAGTTGAGGACGAGGAGGGAGACGAAGAGGAGGCAGGGATCGTTTTCGCCGTATGGGCAGGAAGCCCGGCAAAGTCAAAAAACTGGGTATTTTCCTGATAACACCAGTAGGCGACGAGAGCAAGGCGGCCGTAATGGGTGGCCGACGCCGTAGAGGAACCGGCAGCGGAAAGACCGAAACCGCCATCGCTGTTATAAAAGGTCAGCAAGCCGTCGTATATGCTGTGTTTGAAAGCGCCGCCGGTGTCGGTGGGATCAAGGCCCAAAGCGCAGATACCGGTCAACAATTGGCCGGTGGCGACGACGCTGTCCTTGAAGGATCCGTCGGCGGCCTGAAGGCTGCTGAGCTTACTGAGGAGATCCCCAACGGCGGCGACCACCGCATTATCCTGATTGCGGTAATAGGGCCCTAAGGCCTGGAGAACAAGGCCACATAGAGAAATATCCAGATCCGTGCCGGAGGCGTAATTTTTGACAGCGGCGACGAGATCATCTTTTAGCTCTTTTCTCGTCACTTTGGAACCGGAGGCGCGCAGCGTCGCGTCGGAAACATGAAGGGCGTCCAAAACCAGCAATGCATCAGCCACCGTGACCGTACCCTCGTTGCGCAACGTGGTGATACCGCGGGAATAGATCCCCTTGTACAACAGATTGATTTGATTGCCGCCGCTGTCCGTACCGGCGGCGGTGACATTCCCACCGGCGGCGCCCACGGCTAAGGCAATATCGAGATAATCGTCGGCCGATGGCAAAATGCCTTTTTTATCCGTCAAGTTACGGTTGACATAACCGAGATAATTGGCGAACTCGTCGGCGGTGACCGCTGTCTGCGCCGTATACCGGCCCATGGCCAGCATGAGTTGATCGGTACTGTCGGAGGCGGCCTTTTTCACCACATCGTCATAAAACAGCAAATTGTTTTTTCCTTTGGCGTAGGCCACTGTTTTATCAATATACGTCGTTACTTTGGTACCTGCGGCGTCTGCTGTTGCTTCACCGTGAACGGTAAATGCTCCGAGACAAAGGGCGATCCCCAAAAGGAACGTCGCGATGATGCGGTTTTTCTTCCTTAAAAACGTCTTCGTCGTTTCCGTCGTTTTCTTCTTCATATCCGGCCATTCTTTCTTACTCATCCGCAAATCAGCGGAAACCTTGTTTTATGCTTCTCCCACGGCCACGGTAGCCACCATATCCACGCCGGTGCCGCAGATATCAGAGACGATCACCGCGCCGAGAGGAACGGGGGCTTTGACCGTGACGTCTCGCAAAACCGCCATACAATCAAAAAGTTTACCTTTAGGCAGCGCTGCGGCGGATTTTACCGGCAGGGGATCGCCGTTAAGCACCTTTACCGTTGTGGTCAAGGTGCGCACCGGGTTGATCACTTCGGTTTTGGCGTATTTTTCCCCTCGGGGGCACTGGTTTCCTTCTACTTTCGTAACAACGCCCTTTTCTACCGTGGCGCTAAGCTGACATCCCATGGGACAGACGATACAGGTAAGATGCTTTATTTCCGTCATGATTTCAGCTCCACTTCTACAGTGATTTCCCGGCCCAGGGAGGAAAGATCTTCCTTCTTCAAGGTCACTGTTTCCATTTCACCGGGGGTAACGATGCGTTTGTTCTTTTTAATAAGCTCTTTGCCGTTGCTTTTCACGCGGATCACAGCGCCACGGAATACTTCGTCGGAGCGAAAATAGAGACGAAGATCGCCGCCGGTGCCGGTAACATACTGGGGCACGACATAGCGCACGCCTTTCCCCGCCACGGTAGGCAGGGCGGCTCTGACGTTTAACTGTCCTTTCAAATACCGCGCCGCGGCGCTACCGGCGATTTCCGCTTCATCGGAAACGTAATCAACAAGATCGTGAACGTGAAGCACGTTGCCGCAGGAAAAAATCCCTGAAACGGAGGTTTCCCTGTTTTCATCGACTTTGGCGCCGCCGGTCACGGGATCCAATTCCACTTGAGCCGCTTTGGCCAGTTCGTTTTCGGGAATGAGGCCGACGGAAAGCAGCAGCGTATCACATTCGATCTCCTGTTTCGTAGACTCGATGGGTACAAAATTCTGATCGACTTCGGCGACGGTCACAGCAGTAAGCCGGTCTTCGCCGTGAATCTCCGTTACCGTATGACTTAAAAGCAGGGGGATCTTAAAATCATCGAGACATTGGACGATATTGCGTTTCAGTCCCCCGGA
>CALFRX010000236.1 GCA_937919295.1 uncultured Peptococcaceae bacterium
TCAGTTTCGCCGCGCTGTAACGCTGAAAGAACGTTTCCGTCAGCTGAGTAAAAGTCTCCATAGCAGGATAAAGCAGGCTGATCTCCTCGGCGTAAGTGTGAAAAGAGCGGAAAAACAAGGGCTGGATCACATCGCCAAAGTACTTTTTCCGCATCTCCCTGCGGGACTTGATATAAGCCGCCATTTCCGGGTCATCGTCCTTCTTTTTGGCCTTCAGACGCTGAAAGGGGCCGGTGTTCCCCAAGACTTCCCATGCAGCGGTTTTCAGTTCCACCAGGTTTTGCAGATCCTCCTTTAGCGTCTCACCGTAGCCCGTAAGCCCGCCACGGCGATCCAGGAAAGCAATATCTGCTTTTGTGGAAGCGATCAGCATATCAAGATCCGCCGTGGCGGCGGCAAGGGCAAGATCGTGCCAGAAATCAAGATCGCCGAATTTTTTCAGCGAAGCCTTTAGCCAAAGGCCGGGATCTCCCTGGGCGCAGCCGAATTCCATCAGCCGCAGTATTTCGCTTTTCAGGCCCTCGTCGCTAAGACGGCTGCCGTAAATGCGCAAAAGATCAAAAACCCGCTCCCTGTTTTCTTCGTCGGCATCGGTATAGCATTCCTCAAGGTATGCTTCGAGGATATCCCG
This sequence comes from uncultured Peptococcaceae bacterium, assembly GCA_937919295.1. Taxonomy (GTDB): domain Bacteria; phylum Bacillota; class Dehalobacteriia; order UBA7702; family UBA7702; genus UBA7702. The sequence goes on from CALFRX010000236.1 coordinate 632, forward strand.
CTGCATCAGACCGGCCCGCTTCTCATCATTGATGCGGAATTTGGGATCGAGACCGGGGATCAGATTATAATGACGCCGGAGCAGTTTCAGACAGAAAGAATGGATCGTGGTAATAGAAGCGTCCCCTGCCAAGGTCAGCTGTTTGCTCCAAAAAGCTTTTTGCGACGGAGGCGCGTTTTCCGCGGCGGCGATGATCTTATCCCGCACCCGCTTTTTCATTTCTCCCGCGGCGGCCCGGGTAAAGGTCAGCACCAGCAATTCGTCGATATTTTCCCCATCCCGCAGACGGTCAACGATGCGTTCCGTCAAAACACCGGTTTTACCGCTGCCGGCGGCGGCAGAGACGAGAACATTACAGTCCCGGATTTGGATGGCCTTTAATTGGTCTGGGGTATATTTTATCATTCTTTTGCCTCCTTACCGCCGATCAGTGTTTTTGCCGTCGCTTCCTTCAGCACGGGAAGCTGTTCTTCCCTGCCCATCAGTTCCGGCTCATAACCGCAAACAGCGCGGTAAGGACAAATATCACAGCTTTTGAACTGACCGCGGCTGTAGGGACGAATCTCCGTTTTGCCCTGAAAGATATCTTTGCCGATGGTTTTGATCTGTTGATAGGTGTGAGATATAATACGGTCGTGATCTGCAGAGGAAAGCACCTTCGCCTTTTTTTCCAGGGGGAAGCACTGTTCGCTGCAACCATCGCCGATGATATAACCTTTTAAGCGCATTTCGTCGCTGAGCTTTTCCCTAATCTCGGTATCGGTCATCAATTTCTTCTCCTTTACCAAAGCATCCTTCAGGGACTGGTAGAAGATACCGGCGGGAAGAGCCTCTAAGTCAGCACCGGGTTTTTGACCGTTTTCCATCACCATCATATAAATGGGCAGTTGGAGTTTAAGGCCGTAATAGATCTCGTCCATGGTCAATTCTTTGTCGGAGCTTTTATAATCGATGATCCGAAAATAACGCTTGCCGTCTTTTTCCGCCATATCCACCCGGTCGATGACGCCGTTCAAACGGATTCTGCGGCCGTCTTCGTCTACGGTAATATCAAGGGAGGGAATCTCCCTGTCCCGACCGAAGGGGACTTCCCACATCACGGGTACAAAGGCGTCTCCTTGCTCTGCCTGGGACGCCATCATATCGATGATGAATTTCAGATTTTCTCCCAAAACATAGCCGATATAAGCGAGCTGTTCTTTGGGGAACAGATTTCCTTCGGAAAATAGGCGCAGGCGGTTTTTCACCATTTCGCCGATGAGCGCGTTTCCCGCTTCCCGCAGGTTTTGCCAGGGAATCTTTTGTTCTTTCATCGTCTCCATCAGCTCCGAAAGGGCTTCATGGAAGATGCTGCCAAGATCCGGCGCGGTGAATTGTAGGATTTTCCGTTCCTTTAAACGCAGCCCGTAGCGGGCAAAATAGGAAAACGGGCAGCGGCGATACATTTCCACGGAGCTAACGCTCAAAGCGATCTCCCTGCCGGGATAAACCGCAAGGGTCGACGGCGAAAGGCTGCTGCTCTGACCCGTATAATCAAGGGACGTTAAGATCTTTCGGGTTCTCTTCGCCATCTGCTCCTCGTGCAGGAGCGCCTCTTTGATTTTTTCCCAGCCGGGATCGGCACCCTCCCGCAGGAAAGCGGGTAAATAAGAAAGTACTTCGTCTATGGAGCGAAAAACACCGTGATTCAGAGACGATTCGTCAACAACGCATTCCGTCAAAGCGGGAAAGAGCCGCTTCAGACCATCGACCAAAGGAGAAGGAAAGACTTTTTCCTCCCCGTCCCAACGCACATAAGAAACGATAAGTTTTTCCTGGGCCAAAGTCAGGGCCTGATAGGTGAGAATTTCTTCGCTTTCGTAAAAGAAAGTCTGATCCTGCACCCAAAGGGCAGTACGTTCCTTTAACAGCGTTCTGTCGTTGCGGTTTAAAAAGCCGCCGTCGCCTTGGGCGGCGGGGAAAACCCCCTCGTTGACGCCGCCTAAAAAGATGACTTTTTTCCTGGGCGGACGGCTTCCGCCCAAAAGATAAATCTCCACGGCATTGAGTTCCTGGGGAATCGTCTTTACCGCCACGGTAGTAGCCCCCATTTTCAACAGTTCCAAAAACGAGGACACGCTGAAGCTCCCCTCGGGAAAGGCGGCGACGATCTGGTCGAGCATATTACCGAAGGCGCCGACACCGGCGGCCAATTCGGTACTTTTCTGCCAATGACCCCGCTCCTCTTCGCGGCGGCGCCAGAGATCTACGGTATGATCGACGCCGCAGGCTTCCAAGAATACCCATA
>CALFRX010000237.1 GCA_937919295.1 uncultured Peptococcaceae bacterium
CGGCCTATCATCCTGTAGTCCAAAATCCGCTGACGCGCATTTTGTCTACAGTCTGAGGGATACGGAATCTTCCGTATCCCTGTTTACTTCCTTGTTTTTTTGCGCTTCTTTTTTCTTCTGTCGGCTGGCGGTTGACAGTTGGCTCTGAGATGTTATAATGGATTTAATTGAAAACCCCAAGCAAAAGGGGATTCACCCCATTGCCCTCCCGCTGGTAGGATTTTTTGCGGATTTTTGTTGATCGGCGAAAAAGGAAGGTCTTTTCCCGGAAACGATCTTTGCTGTTTGTTTGATCCGGTGCTTTTCGGGGCGTGGTGTTTTCATATTTTGCAAAGGAAGGTTAATTTGAAATGATAAAAAGGTATGGAAAATGGATGGCAACGATCATTGTGGTGCTCGTTGTATCTTCTCTGCTCATTGGTTGCGGCGGCAATGATAAGAAAGACGCCGCGGTGCCGACGGTTACGGTTTATGCTGATTCACAGTTAAACGGCACCTATGGTTTCCCCTATCAGGCTTTGGCCGTTGCCGCCGATAAAGCGGAAGCCTATGGCTATGAGGATCAGATCTCTGACGAAAGCGCCGTTTCCGCTTTGGATGTACTTGTCGCCATGCATGAAGCACAGTACGGTGACGATTTTACCGCGGAGACCTGCAATGATTATTTTGCCGTGGAAGACGGTTGGATCAGCAAAGCCTTTGAAAACAATACCACCTCCTGGTCGGTGATCCTTAACGGAGAAGCCGCCCATGGCGAAGTGACCAGTGAATACGGCGGTTATGAGTCCCTGATGATCAGTCAGACCGAAGTGACCGACAACGACGTGGTGGAAGTCGTCGCCTACCAGGATATCGAAAATTATACGGATAACGCGATCTGGTTCCTCCAGGACGATAAAAAAATCAATCAATTATCCGTGACCGCCGGTGCGGAAACAACGCTGACGGTAAAAGGTTATGCGTTCTGTTTTTACGGTGCCTACGGAACGGAAGAGATTCAAAAGACCTATTTAACGCCGCTAACCGGGGTACAGTTGGCCCTTTTACAGGAAGACGGCAGCCTTGCCGACATCGAGGGCGCGATCAGTGACAGCACCGGTACAGTATCCTTCCATGTGGATGAAGCGGGTACTTATACCGTCATCGCCTATATGCCGGCGGATACGGGAGTTTTTGCTTTCTATTCCGCTTTGATGGTAACAGCCGCCGAGTAACTTCCTTTGCGGGTTGATAGAATGATAAGATGATATGATGAAAACAAAAAGTCGATTTCTTTGGGCCACGCTGATCCTCATCGCTTTGATTTTCAGCGCTTGCGGCGAGCAGTCTAAGGAGGCCATCCCCGGGGCTGATCAGCGGGTTGTTACTGCTTACGAAGACGCTGCGGCCTATTACCGGAAGCATACCGATTTGAATGATTTTTGGGGAGTTTCCGCGGCCTACGCTGTTTTTGGTGATGAGATTCAAAAGGGTTCCTATACCTCAGATCTCTCCGGTGAAAAAAGTAAGCAGCAAGGCGCTTTTGTCCTCGGTTTGATTATGATGGGAGAAAACCCTTATAACTATCAAGGGGAAGACCTTGTAAGCGACTTAGCCGCTGCCGAAGTCAGCGGCGGTTTTGCCATTCCCGTTTTTTATTTTTTGGCCTTACAGGCCGCCGGCGCCCCTTTGACGGCGGAAACGGAGGCCGCTTATGTGGATTACTGCTGTGAGCAGTTAGGGACATTGTCCCTGGGCCCCGATATTGGCGGCTGGGCAGCTGTGGCCTTGGAACGTTATATGTCTGATCCTGCTTACAGTGATCAGATCGCCGCTGCCGTCGACAGCTACATCAGCGTGATCAGTGAAGATCTCGTTTCCGGTACCATGGGGTCTACCGGCATCTCCGCCGGTTGTGTGGTGACAGGTCTTACGGCCTTGACCGACGCCGGTTTGTCCGGCTACGATGTAACGAAGGACGAACCCTGGCTGGGAGAGGATCCCCTGGCGATGATGTACGAT
>CALFRX010000238.1 GCA_937919295.1 uncultured Peptococcaceae bacterium
AAAGGAACACAGCGAGCAGATTTCCGTCGAGGCTGCTGTCGTCGATCTTTGCGGCATCAAGCGCAAGGTTTGCACAGAACTCACGCCTATCGCGGCAGCAAAGGGCTTTTCCTTCATTGGCGGTCACCCCATGGCCGGCAGTGAACGGGGGGGCTTTGTCAACGCCAAAGACCATCTATTCTGCGGCGCCGCCATGATTTTAACGCCCACGGAGACAACGGATATCCATCTTTTGGAAGCCTTAAAGCGTTTCTTTACGGACATCGGTTTCGGCAGCATTACCTTTACCACCCCGGAAGAACACGACCGCATCATCGCCTTTACCTCTCAACTGGCGCACATCACTTCCAGCGCCTATATCAAATCTCCGGAAGCCCAGAGGAACAGGGGCTTTGCCGCCGGCAGCTACCGGGATATGACCCGGGTGGCGCTGCTGGATGAAGACATGTGGACAGAGCTGTTCCTCGCCAACAAGGATTTTCTTACCGATGAACTCTCCCTGCTCATTGAGAATTTAAACGATTACCTCGCCACCATCAAAAATGAAGATGCCAAGACCTTACGCGCCCTCTTAAAAGACGGTCGGGAAAAGAAATCCACTGCCGGGGGCAACTGATCTTTGCGTATCAGACTTTACCCGCAGTCTCATCCGCGTATGGGTGTGATCTGATAGATGAAGATGATATTGGAGGAACCATCATGGATATTACGGAAATTCGCAACCGCATTGATAAAACCGACGAGGAAATTTTAAAGCAATTCCTGACCCGCATGGAACTTTGTGAAGAGATCGCCGCCTGCAAAAAAGAGCAAGCCATCCCAGTTTTCAACCGCGCCAGGGAACGGGAGATTTTAGCCTGCGCCGAAGAAAACGCCGGCGAAATGGGGCCTTACGCTTATTATCTGTTTTCCGTCTTGATGGAGCTCTCCCGCACCAGACAGGCGGAACTCTGCGCAACCCCCACCAAAGTAGGGGAGCAAATCGAAAAGGCGCTGCAAACCGAGGAAGACTTTTTTCCCCGCACCGGCACCGTAGCCTGCCAGGGGGTAGAGGGCGGCAACGGTCAGGCTGCCTGCGATAAACTACTGCCCCGGGGCAAAATCGTCTATGTCAAAACCTTTGAAGCCGTTTTTGCCGCCGTGGAATCGGGTTTATGCAAATATGGAATCGTACCCATTGAGAACAGTACCAACGGTTCGGTGCGCAGCATCTATGAACTGCTGCAAAAGAGAGGGCTTTTTATCGTGCGGGCGACAAACCTGCTGATCCGCCATGAACTGCTGGCAAAACCGGGAGTTCAAATGAAGGATATCAGGGAAATCTACTCCCATGAACAGGCTCTCGGCCAATGCAGTAAGTTTTTGAACGGTCTTAGCGACAGCATCAAAATCACCCCCAGTGACAACACTGCCGCCGCCGCGAAAATGGTGGCGGAAACGGACCGCGTTGATTGCGCCGCCATCGCCTCCCACGGCTGCGCGGCCCTTTACGGTCTCACCGTGATCAACGATGATATCCAAGACAGTGACAACAACCATACCCGTTTTATCTGCGTCGCCAAAGAACCTACGATCTACGCCGGCGCCAACCGCATCAGCCTGATCCTCTCCAGCGACAATAAACCCGGCGCTCTCTACGCCATCCTCTCCAAATTAGCGGTGCGGGGCATCAACATGAGCAAACTGGAAAGCTGCCCGGTCACGGGTCGCAATTTCGAATACGTATTCTTTATCGAACTGGAAGCCTCCGTGAAAGAACCCGGCGTTCTACCTGTTTTGGAAGAACTATCCCGCGGCTGCGAGGTCTTTCATTATTTAGGCTGCTACGCTTTGGTTTGACCGCACGCTCCGGCGACGCCAAAGACGGCAGCCACCGCAGAACAGCGATTTAAACGACATCATTTGAAAGAAGCCGATTCCTGATTTTCATCAGAAACCGGCTTCTTTTTTATGGACTTTTTCCTCCATCAACCTTTTTCGCCCTTTATTTGACCCAAGCTTCTCTTGCTTCGGCGATGATGCGGTCCAAGGCTTTGGCGGTGCTTTCGTCCAGCGCGTCGGGCTTGTGGTTTTTCAGAATATGCTGCATTTCTTCCGTGGCCCGAACAGCAAGATCCTGGCCACCGTCTGCCTTCCACTGTCCGTAGGGACGGCGGTCAAAAAGCCGGGTATAAGACTGTTCGCCCCGCATGTGCTTTAAGGTGTGTTCTTCCTGAAGGAAGTGGCCGCCGCAGCCGACTTGGCGCAGGACATCCACCGCCATGGTTTCATCGTTCACCGGAATGCCGCCGATGATCTTCCTTACCATCTTGGCAAGTTCGTTATCAATGACAATCTGGCTGAAATCTAAGGTCATGCCCAGGTCGATCATGCCCAAGCCGTAGATCATGTTGGCGCCTGCCAACGCTGCCATCAGCATGGACATGGTTTTTTCGAGACCGGCCTGTTCATCAAGACATTTGCTGTCTGTCTAAGAACCCGCGACGTAACTGGGGATTTTATAAAACTGCGCCAGGCGAGCCACAGCGGCGCTGAGCATCGCCAATTCAGGGCAGCCAATGGTGGCGGCGGCGGAGCTTAGGTCCATGATCGTGGTGGAACTACCGTAAAGATTCGGCGCGCCTTTTTTTACCGCCTGCCCCAAAACGATCCCGGCCAGCACTTCCGCATTATGGGTAACGAGGGTTCCCGCCAATGTTACGGGACTGGTGCCGCCAGCCATGGCCATGGATAACACGGTACAGGGCGCGTTGTTTTCAGCATACACGATGATCGGTTCAGTGGTTTCCGGGGAAATAGTCAGGGGAC
>CALFRX010000239.1 GCA_937919295.1 uncultured Peptococcaceae bacterium
TGGGACCCATGTTTCGCTACGAACGGCCGCAGAAGGGACGCTTTCGCCAGTTTCATCAATTTGGCATTGAGGCTTTCGGCTCGATGGATCCGGCTTTGGACAGTGAAGTCATCACCTTGGCCATGGAATTTTATAAAAAACTCGGCCTCACCGGTTTGCAGGTGCGCCTAAACAGCGTCGGCTGTCCCCAATGCCGGAAGGAGCATAAGGCGAAACTACAGGAAATGCTTTATCCCCACCTTGAGGAACTTTGCGGCGATTGCCAAAGTCGTTTTGAACGAAATCCCCTGCGGATTTTCGACTGCAAGAATGAAAAGTGCCAAACCTTGATCAAGGACGCGCCCACCATCGCCGATTGCCTTTGTGACGAATGCCGTGACCATTTTGAAAAAGTCAAAACGTATCTCACCGCGGCGGGCATTCCCTTTGCAGTCGATGCCAAACTCGTGCGCGGCCTTGATTACTACACGAAAACCGCCTTTGAGATCATCTTAACGGAAATCGGCGCCCAAAGCGCCATCTGCGGCGGCGGCCGTTATGACGGCCTGATCAAGGATATCGGCGGTGAAGCCACCCCCGGTGTAGGTTTTGCTTTGGGCATGGAACGGATTTTTGCCGCCCTTGACGCCAATCATATTGAAATACCGGCGGAAAACGGCGCCGACGTCTATTTTGTCGCCCTCGGTGAAAAAGCCCGGGAAAAAGCCTTCTCCTGGCTGACCGAATTACGCCGCCGGGAAATCAAAGGCGATATGGACTACATGGACAGGAGTTTTAAGGCTCAGATGAAAGCCGCTGACCGAATCAAGGCGAAGTACGCGGTGATCATCGGTGAAAACGAACTGCAAAACAATGAAATCATCGTTAAGAATATGGCCGATTCCGGCCAGAAAACCATAAAAGCGGAAAACATGATAGAAGCGATCGAAGAGTTGGTCAGGAGGATTTAGAAATGAAAAGAACCCATTATTGCGCAGCATTCAGGAAGGAAAACGTCGGAGAAACCGTTTCGGTATGCGGCTGGATTCAAAGAAGGCGCGACCACGGCGGCGTGATCTTTATCGATTTGCGGGACAGAAGCGGCATGGTACAGCTGATATTTGACCCGGAAGTCGCGAAGGAATATTTCCCCATCGCCGAAAAAGTGCGGCCGGAATATGTGCTCTCCGCCACCGGCAGGGTTTCCCTGCGTCCTGAGGGACAGGATAACCCCGCGATGGCAACGGGGGAAATCGAAATTTATATTGAAGAAGTGGAAATTCTGAATTCCTCCAAAACACCGCCGTTCCTCATTGAGGACGACGTTGACTGCGATGAAATGATTCGTTTGAAATACCGTTATCTTGATCTTAGGAGACCGCAATTGCAGAAGAATTTTGCCTTGCGCCATAAGCTCACCATGGCCATGCGCGGCTTTCTCGACGCAAAGGATTTTTGGGAAATCGAAACCCCCATGCTGACGGCCTCCACTCCTGAAGGAGCCAGGGACTATCTTGTACCTTCCCGGGTGCATACCGGTGATTTTTTCGCCCTGCCCCAGTCGCCCCAACTCTTCAAACAGCTTTTGATGGTCTCCGGCATGGAACGCTATTTCCAAATCGTCCGCTGTTTCCGTGACGAAGATTTGAGAGCCGACCGTCAGCCGGAATTTACTCAGCTCGACATTGAGATGTCCTTTGTTGATCAAGATACCATTATGGGGCTGATGGAAGAAATGATGAAAAAGATCTATAAAGATCTTCTTGGGATCGATATTGAAACGCCGTTTTTGCGGTTGCCCTACGACGAAGCCATGAACCGCTTCGGTTCTGACAAACCCGATCTCCGCTTTGCCATGGAAATCAAAGATTTGAGCGATCTTGTCAAAGACGCTGATTTCAAAGTCTTCGCCGACGTGGTCAAAAAAGGCGGCTGTGTCAAGAGCATCAATGCCAAAGGCTGCGCCAGATACTCAAGAAGAGATTTTGACGCCCTCGTTAAATTAGCCGGCGTTTACGGCGCCAAAGGTATGGCCTGGATCCAGGTGGAGGAAGACGGCGTGAAATCGCCCATTGCCAAGTTCTTTACGGAAGATCAGCTGACGGCCATTGTCAAAGCCATGGACGGCGAAGTTGGCGATGCCCTTCTTTTCATCGCTGACCAATGGGAAACGACCTGCACTGTTTTGGGGAATCTGCGTTTGGAAATTGCTCGCAGAGAAGGGCTCTTAGACGATGACAAACAAGCCTTCCTCTGGGTGGTGGATTTCCCGATGTTTGAATACAGCGAAGAAGAACAGCGTTATGTGGCGAAGCATCATCCCTTTACCAGTCCAAAAGGGGTGGATTTAGCGCTTTTGGCGGATGAACCGGAAAAAGTCCGGGCCGACGCTTACGATATGGTCTTAAACGGCGTTGAAATCGGCGGCGGCAGCATCCGTATACACGACGGTGCGACACAGGCTAAAGTATTTGAGCTTTTAAAACTCAGCGAGGAGGAAGTGGAAAACAAGTTCGGCTGGTTCCTGCGGGCCTTTGAATACGGCGCGCCGCCCCACGGCGGCCTGGCTTTCGGTGTTGACCGCATGGTGATGCTGATGCGGAAATGCTCTTCGATCAGAGACGTGATCGCTTTCCCCAAAACCCAAAGCGCCACCTGTCTCGTTTCCGACGCTCCCGGCGTAGTTTCGCCAAAACAGCTGCGTGAACTCGGTATTGAAGTGAGGTTGAAGGAAGAATAGAAAAAGACAGCGCCGTAAGCGGTGTCGAATATTTCCAAAATAAAGTTGATGAATGGCATTGAAAAACCGTCGGGCATGGTGTATACTAAAGAAAAATCCCTGCATTGTTCGTGACAGCCTTAGTTTTGAACCAACACATTTTTTAAGGGAATTTCTCTCTTTCCGCGGCCCTCGCGCCCCGATTTATCGGGGATCTGGAAAACGGGAAGGAAAATACCCACCTGTCAAGGACAGGTACAAAACCCGGCGGCACGGCAATAGCGGGGATCTTTTTGCAATGGAGACCGATCGTTTTATGCGGTTTTCCGCCCTGGTCGGCGAGGAAACCTTTGAAACCCTCAAAAAAAGCCATATTTTGATCTTCGGAATCGGCGGCGTCGGTTCCTATCTTACAGAAGCCCTCGCCCGCTGCGGCGTGGGCAAATTGACTTTGGTCGATTTCGATACCGTGGCCGTCCATAATATCAACCGGCAGATACATGCTTTGACCTCAACAATCGGGCAGAAAAAAGTCGATTTGATGAAAGCCCGTATCGGTGATATCAACCCCCAATGCGACGTACGTATTTTTGCAGAGCGGGTGACGTCGGCGGAGGTGTCCTCCTTTTTTACGGTGCGGCCCGATTACGTCTGCGACGCCATCGACGATGTGGCAGCCAAAATCGCCATCATCAAGCACTGCCGGGAGCAGGGGATTCCCTTGATTTCCGCCATGGGCACCGGGAACAAGCTCCAGCCTCAACTGTTGACCGTGACCGATATCAGCAAGACTTCAGTTTGCCCTTTGAGCCGGGCGGTGCGCAAAAAACTGCGTGAACAGGGCGTGGAAAACGGCGTTACGGTGGTTTATTCCCCGGAGATCCCTGTGAAAAGCGGTATTTATGACGACGGAAAGCCGGTTCCCGCCAGCTCTTGCCTGGTGCCGCCGGCGGCGGGAATCCTGATGGCGTCTCATATCATCAACGATTTTGCACAATATAAAAGAAAAGAGCAGGAAATCAATAAGATCAACAAGGACAATAAGGAGGAAAATGATGGCGAGCGTAAATACTTTGGATGAGAAAACCTATGCTTCTTTTATTGCCGACGCCCCCTATGCCCTGGTGGAATTTTGGGCGGCCTGGTGCGGGCCGTGTAAGATGATGTCGCCGATCCTCGATGAAGTCGCCGAGGTTTACGACGAAAAAATCGCGGTGGGAAAAATCAATGTCGACGATTGCGGCGATATCGCGAGGAATTGCCATGTTTTGAACATTCCCACCATCGTCCTGATGAAAAACGGAAAGGAAACCGGCCGGATCGTCGGCTATCTGAATCGGGACGCGCTGCTGGCCAAGATTGAAGAGATCATATAAAAAGAACCGGCGTTAAGCCGGTTTGAGGCCGTCGACAAAGTCTGATGCGCGGCGAACCCCTTGCCCCGCGACTGTTTGCGTACATCCGGGTACGCGGCGCAGCCGCAGGCCAAAGCGTTCACCGGTCCGACCCTTAACCTTAGGAAAGGCTGAGAGGCTTTTCAAGGTTAAGATAGTGTCCTTCGGCAGCAAATATCAAAGGTATTTGCCCGAAAAGACGAAGCCTTTCTCGACGGCCTATCATCCTGTAGACAAAATCCGCTGACGCGCATTTTGTCTATAGTCTGGAACCGGCGTTAAGCCGGTTTTTTTGAGAGTAACGTACACTATGGAACATAATTTATTTGCCACGGATACAACAAAATATATGCCTTTGGCCGCCCGTATGCGGCCGCGAACCCTCTATGAATTCATCGGTCAGAAGGAAATCTTAGGGGAAGGTTCCCTATTGAGAAAAGCCATCGAGGAAGATAAAATCGGCTCCCTGATTCTTTTCGGCCCTCCTGGTTCCGGCAAAACAACTTTGGCGGAGATCATCGCCACGGTGACAAAAGCCGTTTACGTGCCGATGAGCGCCATTTCCGCAGGGAAGGCGGATATTATGAAAGTCGTCGCCAAGGCCGAGGATGATTTACGTTATTACGACAGGAAGACGATTCTGTTTATCGATGAAATCCACCGCTTTAACAAGAGCCAGCAGGATGCGCTGCTGCCCGCCGTGGAACGGGGGATCATCACCTTCATCGGCGCTACCACGGAAAATCCTTACTTCGAGGTAAACCAGGCGCTGTTGTCCCGATCCAGGGTCTATCCACTGCAGCCTTTGACAAGGGAGAATATCAAAGATATTTTGATCGCCGCCCTAGAAGATCAAGAGAGGGGCCTCGGCCGGTTTCAGGTGGAATATGGGGAAGAGCCCTTAAACGCTTTGGCCGATCTCTGTAACGGCGACGCCAGAGTGGCTTTGAATACCCTGGAAACCGTCGTGACTTTAGCCGTTCCCGAAGGGGACGGAAAAATACGCCTCAGCATTGCCATGATCGAGGAGGCGCTCCAAAAAAAGCAGGTGCGCTACGATAAAAACGGCGATCATCACTATGACGTGGTCTCCGCTTTCATCAAGAGTATGCGGGGAAGCGACCCTGATGCCGCCATTCATTACCTTGCCCGCATGATCGCGGCGGGGGAAGATATGGAGTTTGTGGCCCGGCGCATCATGATCTGCGCCGCCGAAGATGTGGGGCTGGCAGATCCCAACGCCCTTACCGTGGCGGTTTCCGCCTTTCGTGCCTTGCGTGTCCTCGGCCTTCCTGAAGCCCGGATTCCCCTGGCTGAAGCCGTCCTTTACGTGGCTTGCGCGCCCAAAAGCAATGGTGTGGTGGTGGCCATTGACAGCGCCCTTCGGGATATAGAGACAAAAGATATCGGCACCGTGCCGCTGCACCTGCGCGACGCCCACCACAGCGCCGTGAAACAGGGATTGGGGTACGGCGTCGGTTACAAATATCCCCATGTTTTTTCCGGCGGCCATGTTCAACAACAGTATTTGCCCGATGCTTTGAAAGACGCTGTTTATTATCAGCCCACCGATTACGGAGCTGAAAAAGACGTCAAAGAACATCTGGCAAAGCTTAAAAAGGATAAAAAATAATGGAAAAGATTGTTTTGGCTTTAAGTGGTGGTGTCGATTCCGCCGTGGCCGTTCATTTATTACGGGAAAAAGGATATGAAGTATACGGTTATACCTTTTTAACCGGGGATGACACTGAAAAGCGAGAGACCATCGCAAAAGATGCCGCCGCCGTCGCCGTGCATTTTGGCATATCCCATAAAATCGACGATATTGCCGCGGAATTCGATGATACCGTCGTCGCTTATTTCGCGGACAAGTATTTTCACGGCGAAACACCCAATCCCTGTGTCTTTTGTAACAGGATGATAAAGTTTCCCAAACTTTTAGCCTATGCCGATTCCCTTGGTATTAAAAAAATCGCCACCGGCCATTATGCCCGGATGGCAGAGGGAAAAATCCTTCGGGGAAAGGACCGTAAAAAGGATCAGAGCTATGTTCTCTGCCTGCTGCCGGAAAGCTGGTATGAACGGCTGGTCTTTCCTCTCGGCGATTATGAAAAAAAGGAAATCCGTCTTTTTGCCGCAAACCTTGGTTTGCCGGTAGCGGAAAAAGCGGAGAGCCAGGAAAACTGTTTTGTGCCCAACGACGATTACAAGACGTTTTTGGGCC
>CALFRX010000240.1 GCA_937919295.1 uncultured Peptococcaceae bacterium
GCCGGCGGTCTCTATGTGATCGGTACCGAACGCCACGAAAGCCGCCGCATTGATAATCAGCTGCGGGGCCGTTCCGGCCGTCAGGGCGATCCCGGCATGAGCCGTTTCTACCTTTCCATGGAGGATGACCTGATCCGCATTTTCGGCGGTGACAACATGGCGGCGATGATGGATCGCTTCGGCATGGATGATACGACGCCCATTGACTCGAAAATGGTTTCAAAAACCATCGAAAATGCCCAGAAGAAAGTGGAAAACAATAACTTCGAAACAAGGAAGAACGTCCTCGATTACGACGACGTCATGAACCAGCAGCGTGAAGTCATTTACGGCGAACGCCGCAAAGTACTGACGGGCACAGACATCAAAGAAAATATCCTGTTTATGTTGGAGGATGTTGTCAAAAAAACCGTGGAGGAAGCCGCCGGCGGTTCTCCCCAAATCGAAGAATGGGATCTGGACGGACTTTTGGAAGCAGCCCGGGTCTTTTTGCCCCATCACACTTATACCAAGGAAGATTGGCTCAAGATCAGTGGCGATGAACTCCGGGAGCTGTTGCAGAAGGATGCGAAAGAATACTACGAGGCCAGAGAAGAAGAACTCGGCGCAGGCAATATGGAAAACATTTCCCGTTATGTTTTGCTCCGGGTTGTCGACCGTCAGTGGATGGATCATCTCGATGCCATGGATCAGCTGAGAACCGGTATCGGCCTGCAGGCCATTGGTCAGAAAAATCCCTTAGTGGAATATAAGTACGCGGCTTTCGACATGTTCCAGCAGATGATCGACGAGATCAGAAAAGAAGTGATTCGCTTCATTTCCCGGGCCAAGATCGTGGAAGAACAGCCCGCTACCGGTGTGGGTGTGAAGAATATCCGTGTTAACCGTAGTGACAACGGGGAAGAGCAAACGAAAAAACCGATACACAAAGAAAAAACCGTGGGAAGAAACGACCCCTGCCCCTGTGGCAGCGGGAAGAAATATAAAAAATGCTGCGGCAGGCAGCAAAATTAAGGGGTGATCGTATGCTGATGGATTTAAAACAGAGTCTATCCGAAATGAAACGCAGGCTGGCAGATCTGAGGGATGCACTTTGACTTGTCTGCGGTGACGGACAAAATCGCTTCCCTGGAAGCCCAAGCCGCGGATCCCGCTTTTTGGGATGACCGTGATGCCGCTCAGGTGGTACTAAGGGAAACAACAGCCCTCAAGGCCAAGGTTGAGAGGTTTGAAAAAGTACAAAATCAATTCGACGATGTGGAAGTTTACTGGGAGCTGGCTTTGGAAGAAGAGGACGAAAGTCTGGAGACGGAAATCGCAGCCCAAGTTGAGGCTTGCGCCAAAGCCGTGGACAATCTTGAGTTGGACACGCTTTTGAGCGGCAAATACGACAGCCACAACGCCATTTTATCGATCCACGCCGGTAGTGGCGGTGTGGAAGCCCAGGACTGGGCCAATATGCTTTATCGGATGTATACCCGCTACTGTGAAAAACACGGTTTTAAGGTGGAGCTCATCGATATGCTGCCCGGGGAAGAAGCCGGCACGAAAAGCGTTACCTTCGGTGTGGAAGGCCTTAACGCCTACGGCTATCTCAAAGCGGAAAAAGGCGTTCACCGCCTGGTGCGCATTTCTCCCTTTGACTCGGCGAAGCGCCGTCATACCTCCTTTTCCTCGTTGGACGTCATTCCCCAGGTGGAATACGACGATGAAATTGAACTGAAGGAAGACGAATACCGCAAGGATACCTACCGCTCCAGCGGTGCCGGCGGTCAGCACGTCAATAAGACCGACTCAGCGATCCGCCTGACCCACTACGAAACCGGCATTGTCGTCACCTGCCAGGACGAGCGTTCCCAACACGCCAATTTGGATAAGGCCTTGAAGCTGTTGAAGGCGAAGCTCCTTGACCGCAAGCGGCAGCAGCAGGAAGACGAAATGGCGGGGATTCGCGGCGCCCAGCAGGAAATTGGTTGGGGCAGCCAGATTCGTTCCTATGTTTTCGCTCCCTATAAGATGGTGAAGGACCACCGCACCAATACGGAAGTAGGGAATGTCGACGCCGTCATGGACGGTGAATTAGAAGCTTTCATCTTCGCCTATTTAAAGAGCATGGTGCAGAATAACGAATAAAGTCAATGATAAATGACAAATAAAAAGCGCAGGTTGACTGCGCTTTTTTGCGTGTCAGGTATAATACGGAATAGCCAAATATTAAAACCCCATTAAACTTACAAACTATCGTTGACTGTAATATTATATCCTGTTATTATGAAAATAGATGGATAATGGTTGCAAAAATCCAACGCAAGGACAGACTTGCGAAACCGTTTTTACGATAACGGTTGATTAAATCATTAATAATAGTATTGCTTTTTCAGATTTTTCTGTATTTAGAATTGATTGGAGAAGAAATGAGTGCGCTGTATTTTTTAACCACAATAACCTATCTTAGTCCATATGGTGGGAACTTCCAATATGGTATTGTTTTATATCCGGTTTTGGCGATACTTTTAGCAATAATATCAAAAACGATCTTCAAGAAGGGCTTTGATCCACCCAATTGGAGGGCGCTATTTATTGCAAGCATAGGTTTCTCAATCGTTG
>CALFRX010000241.1 GCA_937919295.1 uncultured Peptococcaceae bacterium
TTGCCCATCGCAGAAGACGCAAAGGGCAGTTATATCATGAATTCCAAAGATTTGAACCTGCTTTCCTATTTGCCGGATTTATGTGCCGCGGGGATCGATGCATTGAAGATTGAAGGGCGGGTCAAAAGCAGTTACTATGTGGCGGTGGTGACGAAAGTCTACCGGGCAGCCATCGATTGTCTTAACGAGACGCCGGAGAAGTTTTACGATCTGCTCCCTTCCTGGCAGGCAGAACTGGAAACCGTGAGCCACCGCGCATATACCACCGGCTTTCTTATGGGAAAACCTCAGGGCAAGGACCACCGTTATGATACCGGAGGTTACGAGCGGCTTTATGATTTTGTGGCTGTAGTTAGAAGTTATGACGCTCGGCGGAAAATGATTTGCTTGGAACAGCGCAATCACTTTGGCGTCGGTGAGACCTTGGAGTTTGTTTTTCCCCAGGGGAAGAATCTCTCTTTGACCGTCACGGCGCTTTATGATGAAACGGGAGCAGCCATTGAAAAAGCGCCCCACGCGCAAATGACGGTCTATCTGCCTTACAATAGGGTCATCGAACCCATGACCATCCTGCGGAGAAAGAAAAATGGAACTTAACCCTTACCGTCTCGACATTAAAGTCGATCCGAAAAATATTGATTATCTGAACCGTGTTTTTGAAGGCTACGATCATCTTTGCGTTGTCAGTACCGTGGATAACAAAGCGGGCATCGTGGTGCTGCGCGGTTACGGCAAAACCGGGCCGGTGAAACGTATTTTGCGGGGATTGCCTTTTGCCTGCGAAGTGTTGGCATAATATTCCATCAAAAGAGAGAGACTATGAAGTAAATTCATAGTCTTTTTTTTATGGAGTAAAATAGATGGAAAAACGCATTCACCTGATCATTCTTTTCTTTATTGTCTTCGGCCTGGCCGTATTGGCACGCCTCATTTGGTTACAGGCGTTTTGTCATGACGACCTGGCCGCCAAAGCCGACTCCCAGGAGATCAGCACCGTAGAATTGGCGGAAGAGCCGCGAGGCACGGTTTACGACC
>CALFRX010000242.1 GCA_937919295.1 uncultured Peptococcaceae bacterium
GGTTGAATAAAAGCAGTTGCCGCTGACTTGACGAAGAAAACGCAAAGAGCGGTAGTTGAAAAAGGAATCCATGATCTGAAATAAAATAAGGCGTAAAAAAGAGCGTCCCAAAACCGTGATTTGGTTTTGGGGCGCTCTCGGCTGTTGATCGATAGCAAAACCGCATATCGCGATATTCCGGTCAAAAAGTATTCGCCTACTTCGAGACACTTCATATGATAACCCACGCTTCTAAGTCAGTTGGTAAACCGCTTTCGCCTGCCTTATTTTGTAATTCTTTGCAAAAAACATCATTTTTCACTTGACAAAGGCTTTGATTTAGCGCTATAATGAAATGCTATTATATAAATTGGGTGTATAGCGGAATTTTTCAGATATGCTTTAAACAGTGGTTTTTTGTTTGCCCACTGACAAATATTCCTGCGAAAAAAACCGTTTTTCGGGCTTGTGGTAAGGCGGAAAACGTGCTCCTTCGGGCTTGCGGTAAGGCGGGGGATGCAGTTTTGGGCTTGTGGTAAGACAAAATGTTTTAAGCGTGAACGGCCAAAAAACACTGTATCTAATAATTACAAGGAGTGAAGGATTACATGACTCATATCAGTGGTCTTGGCACGGTTAAACGCAGAGATTACTCCCGCATCACGGAAGTTTTGGAGATGCCGGATCTCATTGAGATTCAGCGGCACTCCTATGAGTGGTTCCTGGAAGAAGGTCTCAAATGCATTTTTGACGACATTTCTCCCATCCAGGATTTCACGGGCAATCTCGTATTGGAATTCCTCGATTATTCTTTAGGGGAAGAAAAATACAGCGTTGAAGAATGCAAAGAAAGAGACGCAACTTACTCGGCCCCCTTAAAGGTCAAGGTGCGCCTCATCAACAAAGAAACCGGTGAAGTCAAGGAGCAGGAAGTATTTTTGGGTGATTTTCACCTGATGACCGACAGAGGGACTTTTATTGTCAACGGCGCCGAACGCGTCATCGTTTCCCAGCTCGTTCGTTCCCCCGGCGTCTATTTCTCCCATACGAAAGACGCCAACAGCGGCGCCGATATTTATGGCTCCACCATTATCCCCAATCGCGGCGCCTGGCTCGAATTCGAAACCGATGCCGCCGGCATCGTCTATGTGCGGATCGACCGTACCAGAAAACTACCGGCAACGGTGCTTCTGCGTGCCCTCGGTTACAGCAGTGACGAGGAAATTCACCGCTTTACCAACGAAAACCCACATATCATCGCTACCATTGAAAAAGACAATACCAACAACGAAGAAGAAGCGCTTTTAGAAGTCTATAAAAAGTTGCGTCCCGGCGAACCGCCGACGGTAGATTCTGCCCGCAACCTGCTTTACGCGTTGTTTTTTGATCCCAAACGGTATGATCTGGGCAACGTCGGCCGCTATAAGCTCAACAAAAAGCTCGGCCACGGCGTCTTTAAAAGGATCAACGAAGAAAATAAAGTCTGGGACGACGATGCCCAGGCCTATCTCGATTACGATGGTAATCTCGATAAAGTGCGCAACGACTATATCAAATATCTGACCAAACCGGATATTTTCGGCACCCTTTTGGGCTTCCTTGAACTGATGGGAGGCGAACGCAACGCCGATGATATCGACCATCTGGGCAACCGCCGCATCCGCTGCGTCGGTGAGCTGCTGCAAAACCAGTTCCGCATCGGCCTTTCCCGCATGGAAAGGGTGGTCAAAGAGAGAATGTCCATCCAGGATACGGAAGGCATCACGCCTCAAGTCCTGATTAATACACGTCCTGTGGTGGCGGCGCTGAAAGAATTCTTCGGCTCCAGCCAGCTGTCCCAGTTCATGGATCAAACCAATCCCCTGGCGGAATTGACCCATAAACGCCGTCTTTCGGCTTTGGGCCCCGGCGGTCTTTCCCGGGAAAGAGCCGGTTTTGAAGTCCGTGATGTGCACTTTTCCCACTATGGCAGAATGTGTCCCATTGAAACGCCGGAAGGTCCCAACATCGGCCTCATCGGCTCTCTGTCCACTTTTGCCAAAATTAACGAATACGGCTTCATCGAAACGCCTTACCGCCGCGTCGATAAGGAAAGTGGCGTGGTGACGAAAACCATCGATTACCTCACCGCCGACGAAGAAGACGCCTTTATCGTTGCCCAGGCCAATGAACCCCTTGATGAGGAGGGTCACTTCATCCATAGCCGGGTTAACGTGCGTTATGGCAGCGAAATTCTCACCGTGCGGGCGGAAAAGGTGGACTATATGGACGTCAGCCCGAAACAAGTTGTTTCCGTGGCTGCCGCCCTCATCCCCTTCCTCGAAAACGACGACGCCAACCGCGCCCTGATGGGCTCCAACATGCAGCGCCAGGCCGTTCCGCTCCTCAAGCCGGAGGCCCCCATTGTGGGCACGGGCATGGAGTATAAGGCCGCGCACGACTCCGGTGTGGTGGTGCTCGCGCACGAGCACGGCACCGTGCGCCGGGTGGACGCCCATAAGATCGTCATCGAGGGCGACGACGGCGTGAACCATACCTACCGCATCATCAAATTTAAGCGCTCCAACCAGGGCACCTGCATCAACCAGCGGCCCATCGTCAAAAAGGGAGAGCGCGTGATCCCCGGCCAGGTGATTGCCGATGGCGCGAGCACGGATCAGGGCGAGATTGCCCTGGGGCGCAACATCCTCATCGGCTTTATGCCCTGGGAAGGCTATAATTACGAGGATGCTGTCCTCATCAGCGAAAAGTTGGTGAAGGAGGATATCTATACCTCCATCCATATCGAAGAGCATGAGACCGAAGCCCGCGATACCAAGCTGGGCGAGGAGGAGATCACCCGCGATATCCCCAACGTGGGCGAGGACGCTTTGGCAGACCTTGACGAACGCGGCATCATCCGCATCGGCGCGGAGGTGCAAAGCGGCGATATCCTGGTGGGCAAGGTGACCCCCAAGGGCGAAACCGAGCTGACCGCGGAGGAGCGGCTGCTTCGCGCCATCTTCGGCGAAAAGGCCCGAGAGGTGCGGGATACTTCCCTGCGCGTGCCCCACGGCGAGGGC
>CALFRX010000243.1 GCA_937919295.1 uncultured Peptococcaceae bacterium
GACGCTTTTTACCTGGCTAACCTCGATCAAATGAACCGGCAGACCGCGTCCAAAGCGGAACAATCCGTTTTGAATCATGTGCGGAGCAAGGAGCATCTCGCCGGTACGAAAATGAGAGGGGCAGGGGATATCGCCGTGCCACAGGCCGTGATGAGCGAATTTAAACGGCTGATGCCACAGGCCAGCACAGAGGAAATCCGCCATTTTTACCGGAAGGATCTGGCGCATTTGAAAAAGTGAAGAGATGAAAAAACGAAGAAGTTAGAAGCAAAAAGAAAGGAATGAATCATGGCTTTTCAATTATACAGCACTGACGACGGGCACGTTCCCGCCTGGGAATATTTACCCTGTAAGGCGATTACGCCCAAGGTCGGTTTATGCCTCGCCTTTGATACCGTTAGCGAACAACTACAGGTGTCCGACATCCCGGAATACATCTGCATGAGGGCAGAAAGTGTTGCGGTATCTGCCGGTACGCTGATTCCCGTGATCCGCGTCACCAAGGAGATTGTGTTTGAATCCGCACTGGATGCGGCAAATACCAACCTCAAAGAGGGTAGCCTCGTCGATGTGGACGCGACCGGTCTCTTGATCGACGCGGATTCCAGTACCGATAAGGTCTTCCAGATCACCGCGCTGAACGGTACCGCCGCCGGCAGCATTGTCCGGGGCAGATTTGTGAAATAACGAAAGGAGAACATGGATGGCAAATATTACATTTTCCGAAGGCTCCGGCCTAAATGACAGTATTTACGGCAAAAGCCAGGCGCCTTTACGCATGATGATCGAAAACCGCGCCGAAGCCTATGAAGAAAAATCCATCTTAAAAGAAGTATTTATGATGGATGAATCAAAGCATTGGGCGGAAAAATACACCTCTCTCACGGCCATGGACGGCTTTGACCCTGTCGGTGAAAACGGCGCTTACCCGGTGGACGGCATGGAGGAGGGTTTCACCAAAACATTAGAACATGTTACCTGGAAAAACTCCTTCTCGATTTCGCGGGAAATCATCGAAGACGGGAAGCTCCTTGATCTGAAAAAGAAACCCATGGGTTTTGTGAAATCATTCTATAGAACAAGAGAAAATTTGGGGGCGGCTCTTTTGGGTGCTGCCATCAAAGGTGATACCGCGGTGAAGTTTCGCGGCAAGAAGTTCGACGCCACCTGCGCCGATGGTCTGACCTTCTTTCACACAGCCCATAAATCCAAGGTGAAAGGGGCTGTTCAGAGCAATCAGTTTGCCAATGCCTTTTCCGCCGACGCCTTGGCCTACATGGAAGCGGTCATGCAGAATTTTAAGGGCGACAACAACGAACTCGTCAATGTTGTTCCCAATACGATTGTGATTCCCAACGACGCATCTTTGAAAAAGGCTGTTTTTGCCGCCATTGGCGCCGATAAGGATCCCACTACCGCCAACAACGGCTACAACTACATTTTCGGCCGTTGGAATGTTTTGATTTGGAATTATCTTAATCAATACATTTCCAGTAGTACTTATCCCTGGATTCTGGCGGATTTGGACTACAACAACGAGTACGGCGGCGCCATCTTTACCGACCGCACGCCTCTTGATATCCGTTCGACCCTTGATGAAAATACCGACGCCAACGTATGGCGGGGCTATTCCCGTTTTACTGCCGGTTTCAACGACTGGCGGGCTTTCGCTGTGGGCGGTATTACCGGCGGTACCGATCTCGGCATTTCGTAAGGGAGTAAAAAGATGGATGCTTCGAGATTAATGAATCGGATGAATCTCACGGATAACGGCGGTCTAAACAAAAACGACTTAGTGGAAAATACAGCGTTTTACAAGGCTCCTACACCACAGCTTAAATTCCTAAAACTCGGTACGGTAACGATAGCCGATCCTTCCGGCACAGAGAAAGACCTTGGAATTTTGCCAAAATCCTGTTTTGTAACGCAACTGATCTGTGTTGTTGATACGGCCTTTGATTCCGGTGGCGGAGATACCCTGGTGATCGGCATTGCCGGGGCTGAGGACGTTCTGATGGCTGCTGAGGATATCTCTTTGGGTCGTGTTGGCGGTTACGCAAAAGTGGTCGCCTTTGCCACCGGTGAGACGGATTTGACAGTCAAAAGCAAGTGGACCGGTAAAGGGGATGACGCCTTGACGGGAAGCGCTGCGGTTTACGCTGTCTATTTCGGAGCATAAGGGTGTTTAAGATGTGGTTAAGCCGCGGGGCAGTTATCTGCCCCGCGGCTTACAGGAGAAAAAAGATGACGATTAAAGAAATTATGGCGTATGTCGACGATATCAAGCCCAATGCTTTTTCCAACCGACAAAAGACCATCTGGCTCAATGAGGTAGATGGAATGGTGCAGACTGACGTGATGTTGCTTCAGCCGTCCACTGTTGTGACCTATGTTTACGAAGCCGCTTGGTCGGGAACGGGTATTGCTTTCCCGGACAGCGCGACGATGGTTTTTCCTACCTCCCCCCAGTTTCGCGCTGGCGGTACGGTTACCATAACCGGCCTTTTAGACTATGCGGACAATCATCGGACGGACGTGAAAATCAAAAGCATAAGCGCTGACGGCAAAACCCTTTGTTTTGAGGAAGGAACCTTCTCCGCTTGGGGTGAGCGAGCGGAAACGGCAACGGCC